>NZ_JBDIVG010000039.1:0-22673 GCF_039631275.1 Janibacter sp. LM | reverse complement strand
TCACCACGAACCGCGAAGAGCCCCGTTGGGGCGCTCCTGTGGGCGGCGATCTACGCGAGCGTCGGCCTGGCGGCCGCGCAGGCGTGGCTGGCGGCCGCCGCACGCTCGCCTGTCGGGGCGACGACCGTGACCGTGGTGCTCGTCGCCGCCGTGCTCGCGGTGGTGGTGCACCGGCGCGTCCGGGCGTCGTGAGATCGTGAGCGCATGAGCACCCCCGAGCGCGCCGGCTGGTACGACGACCCGGAGGACGAGTCCCGGTTGCGGTACTTCGACGGGATCATCTGGAGCGATCGCACGGTCCCGAAGCAGACCCGCTGGGCGCAGCCGGTGCCGGACCCGGCGCAGCCGACGACGGGACCGGCGCAGCCGACAACCGGACCGGCGCAGCCGACGACCGGACCGGCACAGCCGGGGACCGACGTCTTCGGTCGACCGACGCAGCCCGGCGGCGCCCAGCCGCCGTACGGTCAGGCACCCCACGGTCAGGCGCCCTACGGCCACGCGGCGGCCGCGACCCCCGAGGCCACGACCACCGACGGCCAGCCGCTCGCCGGCTACGGCGTCCGGGTCGCGGCGTACATCCTCGACGGGTTCATCCTCGCCATCATCAACCTGGTCGTCGCCGGCTGGGCCCTGTGGCTGTGGGTCGCCGACTACTGGGGCTTCGCGTGGGACGCGGCCGTCTCCGGCAACCAGGACGCCGTCCGCGACCTGTCCCCGGACGAGCTGTGGGGCCTGTTCGACTGGCAGTACTTCTACATCGCGCTCGGGCTGATGCTGCTCGTGCAGATGCTCTACCACGTCGGGTTCCTCGCCGCCCGCGGCGCGACCCCGGGCAAGATGGTGCTCGGCATCTCCGTGCGGCGTCTGGACCGGCCGGGCCCGATGGGCGTGGGTGTCGCCTTCATGCGTGTGCTGCTGCCCCTCACGGTCGGCGTCTTCCAGACCGTGCCGCTGCTCGGCTACCTGCTCGGGCTCATCGGCGTGGTCGACCTCGTGTGGCCACTGCGGGACCGCAACCGTCAGGCGCTCCACGACAGGATCGCCGGTACCCAGGTCGTCGTGGGCAAGCGCTCACCGCGCTGACGACGGCCGGCGCCGGTCACCCGGCGAGCAGCCCGAGGTCGGTCAGCTCCCCGATCGGGTCCGTGACGTCGCAGCACCCGTAGCCGGCGAAGGCCGAGCGCACCGCCGCCACGTCGGGGCTCGACCACCCCCCGACGATCCCGGCGAGCGCCTCGGCCTCGCGCACCTCGAGCAGGTCGCGCACCGTCCGCGCATCGGCGCCACCCGCCGTGGCGTGCACCGCCACCAGGACGTTGAGCAGCCCGTGCTGCTGCTCGCTGGTGCCGGCGACCGTGTGCTCGCCGCGCACCGCGTGGTGCAGGCCGCCCGTGAGGACGAAGGGGAGGTACCGCCGGGCGGTCCCGAGCAGGACGTCCG
This sequence comes from Janibacter sp. LM, assembly GCF_039631275.1. NCBI lineage: Bacteria > Bacillati > Actinomycetota > Actinomycetes > Micrococcales > Intrasporangiaceae > Janibacter > Janibacter sp. LM. The sequence continues at coordinate 21,230 of NZ_JBDIVG010000039.1, read as the reverse complement.
TGAGCTCCTTGGCGTCCGGCCAGGCCCACGTGGTGGTGGCCCCGGTACGGAACTTGGCGCGGACATCGGCGATGTCGTGGGCCGCGGCGATGTCGTCGAGCGCGGCGTCGCGGTCCCGACGCCCGACCTCGAGGTGCAGCGGGAGCTCGCCGGGGTCGAGCTCGCGCCAGCCCGGGTACCAGCCGGCGTCGAGGGAGACGAGCCGGACGCGCGGGTCCGCGCGCAGGGCGCGGATGGCTCCCTTCGTCTCCTCGACGGGGATGCCGGGGCGGGCGACCAGGCCGATGCCCGGCGGGACCGGGGCCCCGGCGTCGAGGGCGGACAGCAGGTCGGTCACGGCGGGCACGCCGACGAGGAAGGGGCCGACGAGGTCGGCGTCGCGGCCCGCGCGGTGGGTGGCGTGGCGGTGCAGGGCGTCGGCCATCGGCAGCGCCGCCGGCGGGAAGAGCGCGGCGTCGTTGACCAGTGAGATGAAGAGCGCACGGTGCGCGGGGCTGCTCGGCATGGTCGGCACGCTACCGGCCGTCGGCCCCCGCCCCCGGCGAGCGGTGCTGCAGGACGGCGCGCACGAGCGCCCCCATCCGGCTGCGCTCGGGGACGAGCGGCTCGACCCCCTTCGCCCGCAGCGGTGCCGCGGTCACCGGGCCGACCGCGGCGAAGAGCACCGAGTCCGCCGCGCGGCGCACGATCTCCGCCGTGGCGCCGACGGCGTCCGCGGCCGCGAACCACGCCTCGACGGCCCCCGCGGAGGTGAAGACGACCGTGTCGATCTCGCCGGCGGCGACGGCCTGTGCCGAGGCGGTGACGGCGGCGGGGTCGGGCGCCGGTCCCCAGCGGTAGACGACGAAGGGGGAGACCCGCGCCCCGGACGCGGCGAGCGCGGCGTCGATGCCGTCCGAGCCGTTGCCGTGGTGCTGGACCGCCACGTGGGTGCCGGTGAGGTCCTCGCCCGCGAGGTGCTCGATGATCTCGGCGGCGGTCTCCGACTCGGCGACCCATGCGGGGGCCAGCCCCTGCGCGATGAGCGCGCCCTTGGCCTTGGGTCCGCGGGCGAGGATCCGGGCACCGCCGAGCACCCGGAGGAGGTCCGCGTCGAGGCCGGCGACCTCGGCTGCCTCGATCCACCCCCGCAACCCCTGCCCGGTGGTGATGACGACGACCTCGGGCGGGTCGGCGAGGAGCGCGCGCGTGTCGTCGAGGAGCCGCTCGTCGTCGGCGTGCGGGACGATCGAGATCGCCGCGGCGTGGCGGATCGTGGCCCCGCGGCGGATGAAGGCGTCGGCGAGGTCCTCGCTGCGCCGGTCGGCGGTGATGAGCACGGTGCGGCCGGCCATGACCGCGGGCAGCGGGGTGCTCACGAGAGGGTCGCCCCGGCGGCCGTCATCTCGGCGAGCGCGGCCTCGGTGGTGTCGGGTGCGACGCCCGCGATGGTGTCGGTGAGCAGCCGGACGCCGAAGCCCTCGCGGAGGGCGTCGAGCACCGTCGCACGCACACAGTGGTCGGTCGCGATGCCGCCGACGTCGAGGTCGGTGACGCCGCGCCGTCGCAGCCAGGTGGTCAGGTCGGTGCGGCCGTCCCCGGCAGCGACGCCTTCGAACCCGCTGTAGGCGGCCTCGGTCAGGCCCTTGCGGAAGACCTCGGCGACGTGCTCCAGCGCGGGCTGGAGGGCCGGGTGGAACTCCGCTCCCGGGGTCCCCGCCGCGCAGTGCACCGGCCAGCTCGTCGCGAAGTCGGGCTCGGCCTGCGTCGCCCAGTGCCCGCCGGGGTCGAGGTGCCAGTCCGCGGTGGCCACGACGGCGACGTACTCGCGGTGGCCGAGGTCGTGGGCCGCGGGATCGGTCAGGACGCGCTCGGCAGCGCGGGCGGCGACGGCTGCGCCGCCGACGACGGCGAGGCTCCCGCCTTCGCAGAAGTCTTGCTGGATGTCGACCAGGACGAGTGCTCTCCCCATGCCCACAGAGGATGCCACGGACGGTTGTCACCCGGCACTGGCGAGGAGGCCCCAGAACCGGTCGAAGGCGCGAGAGGTCCCGCCCGCGTCGAAGCTGACCTGCGTGGCGAGGAAGGCGGCCCGGCCCGTCGCCGGGTCCGCGTAGCCGATCGTGCCCAGCCCGCCGGCCCACCCGATCCACCCCTCGGGGCGGATCTCGACGTGCCGGCCCCAGCCGCAGCCCGGCTGGAGGAACCCGGTCGCGGTGCGTCGCTGCTCCGTCGTGAGGTGGTCGGTGCGCAGGTCGCCGAGCGACGCGGGGGAGAGGACCGCGGGGGAGGAACCGACGAGGGAGGAGAGGAAGGTCAGCTGGTCGGGCACGGTCGAGACGAGCCCGGCCGCGAGCGACTCGAAGACGGGGACGTCGACGTAGGTACCGGCCGGGACGGGGAAGGGAGCGAGCCCGGGCTCGTCCGGGCCGGGGGCCCCGTAGGCCGTGGCCATCCGGTCCGCGTCCCCGTGGAAGGCGGTGTCGGTGAGGCCGAGCGGCCCAAGGACGTGCTCGGTCAGCAGGTGCCCGACGCTTTCGTCGGTCGCGCGCGCGAGCAGGACGGAGAGGACGTCGCTGCTCGTGTGGTAGCGCCAGGCGGTCCCGGGCTGGTCGGCGAGGGGCAGGGCGGCGATCCGGGCGACGAACTCGTCGGGCGGCAGCGGCGGGCCCCAAGGGCCGGGGGCGATCTCCGGCTGGGCGGCGATGGCGTCGGCGAGGGGGCCGGGCTCGGCGACCCAGCCGAAGCCGGGGACCATGCCGAGCAGGTCCGCGACGGTGATGGCGCGGTCCGCCGGTCGGGTGTCGTCCAGGTCGGCTCCCGGTGAGGACAGCACCCGCGGTGTCGCGAGCTCCGGCAGCCAGCGCGCGACCGGGTCGTCTAGGGAGAGCACCCCGATCTCCGCGAGCCGGAGCGTGAGCACCCCGGCGAAGGGCTTGGTGCTGGAGCTCAGCGCGAACTGCGTGTCCTCGCTCATCGGCGGACCACCGAGCGACCGGTGCCCACCGGTGAGGACGGTCTGGTCGTCGGCGTCGGCCAGACCGGCCACCCAGCCGGCGAGCAGGCCCTCGGCGACGAGGCGGTCGAGGTCGGTGGCGAGGTCCTCCAGCGAGGTCATCCCCCCAACCTGACAGGTCGGTGCTCCCGCGTCGAGGGGCCGACGGTGGGACGGGTGGTGTCAGACCGAGAGCGAGTGCGCGGCGTCCGGGCGGGTGACGTGGGTCCGACCGGTCGGTGCGGTCCACGTGCAGGTCCCGTCGGGCGTCATCGTCAGGCGCCAGCCCGCATGGTGCTTGAACCCGTGGTGCGTGGTGCACAGGCAGACGAGGTTGCCCACCTCGGTCGCGCCGGCCGGGTAGGGGGTCACGTGGTCGAGCTGGGCGCGCTCGGCGGGTGTGCCGCACCCGGGGAAGCGACAGGTGCCGTCCCGCCGCCGGACGCGGCTCGCGACTGTGCGGCCCGGTCGGTAGGCGTGCGTGCTGTCGGTGACGACGGTGCCCGTGAGGGGGTCGGCCCCGACGACCCGGATGCGGGTCGCCGGGTCGGCGAGCAGCGCGGTGAGGTCGTCGGGCAGGAGGGCTCCCACGCGGCGGGCGTCGACGTGACCGGGCACGAACCAGGCTCCGACCTGTGCGGCGGCTCCGTCGGGTGGCCGGCCGGGAGGAGGGGCATGATCCAGGTGGGGGTTGCCACGGACGGTCAGGTCACGCGTCAGCTGCAGGGTGAGCTCGGCCTCGAGCTGGGAGGCGCGGTGCAGGTCGACGCCGCTGACCCACCGCAGGATGATGTCGTCGCGGCCGCTGCCCCCGCGCAGCACGTCGGCGGGCGAGCGGCGCTCGCCCCTCCGGTAGGTCCCGAGGCCACCCGGCTCCACGTCGCTCTCGTCGTCGACGAGCGCGGCCACGGGGACGACGAGCTCGACGGTCGTCTCCACGGTGGCGCGGGCCAGCACGAGGTCGACGAAGGCGTCGGCCCGCGCCTGGTCCATCGTCACCGGCTCGCCGGCATCGCGCCGGGCGCGGTGGTACTCCCGCGCCAGCTCGTCGACGGCGGCCCACACCTGCCGCGAGGGCTCGGTGGGCAGCCGCAGGCGCCAGGTGGTGAGTCCCGGCAGGTCACGGTCCGGGGAGCAGGTCACCGAGCGCTTGCGCCGGGCGCGGGCCGCGGCCTCGTCGACGCACGTGCGGTCCGTGGCCACAGCGGCCCGACGAGCCCGGCGGGTGAGGTCGGCGACCGGTAGGCCGAGGACGTCGTCCGCGAAGAGGCGAGCCTCGAACTCCTCGAGCTGGTGGTCGTCCAGCGGTTCGCTCGCCCGCACGATCGCGTCGGTCCGGTACGGCTCGAGGTCGCCGCGGCGCGCGCTCTCCCACGTGCCGGTCATCTCGTGGTCGACCCGGCGCGCCCGGTGGATGCGTGAGGACATCGTCCGCGGGGACACGTGCAGCAGCGGAGCCAGCGCCGCCGCCGCGAACTGCTCCTCGCCCGGGATCGGGAACCATCGCTCGCTGAACCCGACGCCCCTGGCCTGCGCCTCGGCACGCCGCGCCTCGAAGTCCCGTCGGCGCTCCTCGCGGTAGCGGTCGAGATCGCGGTCAGTCTCGTCGGCGAAGGTCGTCACGGCTGCGGTCTGCACCGCAGCGAGCGCGTTGGTGAGCCGCTGCGTCGCGGCCACGACCACCTCGGCCTCGGCGGCAGTCATCGCGACCAGGTCCTCACGCGTCAGAGCACCCAACGGCGCTGCGAGGGAGAAGGGCTCGGCCTCGAGCACGGCAGCGACATCCACCCCGACGGCACCGACTGCCGAGGTGGTGGAGACGCCCTTCGTGTCCATGACCACGACTCTAGGTGCGACCACCGACAACGCCCCGGACAACTCTGAAGAGCCGCCGGCTCAGCCCTCCGCCCAGCCGGTGTCGCAGCCCGAAGGGTTCAGGCCAGGGCCAGCCTGTAGCCGCGCTTGACGACGGTCTCGACGACGCGACGGTCACCGATGGCCTCGCGCAGCCGGGCGACGGCCACCTCGACGGCGTGACCGCTGGCGGAGTCGCCCGGCAGCACCTCGAGGACGTCGGCGCGGGTGACGACGTCCCCCTTCGCGGCGACGAGCAGGTGGAGCACGGACATGCCGCTCGGGGAGACGGCGAGCACGCGATCACCCAGGACGGCGGCGGTGCTGCGCAGCTGCAGCGGTCCGGCGACGGTCTCGACGGCCGTGGACACCATCGCCTCGTAGTGACCGACGACGGCGCGCACGAGCGACCCCAGCCGCGCCCGCTCCGGGAGCAGCGGGGCGATGCCGACGTGCTCGAGCGGACGTGCGGTGACCGGCCCGACGGCGGCGACGACGAGGCGCCCGGTGCGGGCCCGGCCGATGATCGACGGCAGGACGCCGGCGTCCTGCGCGGCGTCGAGCCAGGCCGCGGCGGCGGGGGCGGAGGTGAAGACGACGACGTCGACGTCGCCGACCGCCGCCTGCTCCACGCCGCAGGTCACCGCGGCGGTGTCCGGCGGTGGGCCCCACCGGTAGACGACGAGGGGAGTCACCGAGGCGCCGGCGGCGGCGAGGTCGACGTCGAGCTCTTCGCACCCAGCGCCATGGTGCTGGACCGCGATGCGTTGTCCGGCAACGCCTTCGGTGATGAGGAAGTCGCGGATCTCGACCGAGGTCTCCGACTCGGCGACCCAGTCGGCGTCGTGCCCGGCGGCCTGGATCGCCCCCCGGGCCTTGGGCCCGCGGGCGATGATCCGGGTGGCGTCGAGCACGTCGTGCAGCTCCTCGCCGAGCCCGGCGGCGTCGGCCGCCTCGACCCACCCGCGGAACCCGATCGCCGTCGTCACGACGACGATGTCGGGTGGCGCGGCGAGCAGTGCCCGGGTCCGCTCCACGAGCTCCGCGTCGGCGGTGTGCGGCACGATCGTCAGCGCCGGGGTGTGCACGACCCGGGCACCGCGCCGCTCGAGGGCGGCGCGCAGGTCACCGGCACGCCGGTCCCCGGTGACGAGGACGACGCACCCGGCGAGCAGCTGCGGCAGGCTCACGTGACGCTGCGGTCGAAGGGGGAGCCCGTCACCTCGTCGCCGGACGGCTCGATCCAGACCTCGCCGTCGACGACCGCCACGGGCCAGGTCCGCAGGTCGACCGGGTCGCTGCCGGCGCCGTCGAGGCAGGCGCCCGTGCGCAGGTCCCACACCTGCTTGTACATCGGCGAGATGACCGTCGGGACCCCGCCCCGCGTGCCGACGAGCCCACGGGCGATGACGTGGGCGCCGCTGTAGGGGTCGAGGTTGGCGATGCCGTGGACGAGATCGTCGTGCGTGCGGACGAGCGCGACCTGCAACCCGTCGACGAGGGCGACGGCGCCACGCTCGGGGACGAGATCGGTGAGGGCGCACAGATGCACCCGGGTCTGCGGGGGAGCAGTGGTCATGAGCGGACCTCCAGTGTCGTGCCGGCGATGAGGACGGACTCGTCCGAGCGCTCCTGCGGGGTGGCCGGGCGGGCCTGGCCGCGCTCGCCGACGTAGGCGAGCGAGTCGTCGACGGCGTCCGGGGCATTGACGAAGGACGCGAAGCGGGCCAGCTTGTCGGGGTCGGCGAGCGTGGCTGCCCACTCGTCGCGGTAGTTGCCGACGTGCGCGGCCATGGCCGCGTCGAGGTCGTCGGCGATGCCGAGGCTGTCGTCCATGACGACGGCGCGGATCGCCTCCAGACCCCCTTCGTGCTCCTCGACCCAGGGCGCGGTGCGCTGCAGGCGGTCGGCGGTGCGCACGTAGTACATGAGGAAGCGGTCGATGGTGCGCACGAGCGTCTCGGTGTCGAGGTCCTCGGCGAGCAGGCGTGCGTGCTTGGGGGTGAATCCGCCGTTGCCGCCGACGTAGACATTCCACCCGTGGTCGGTGGCGATGACCCCGACGTCCTTGCCGCGGGCCTCGGCGCACTCGCGGGCGCACCCGGAGACGCCGAGCTTGATCTTGTGCGGCGAGCGGAGCCCGCGGTAGCGCAGCTCCAGGTCGATCGCGAGTCCCACGGAGTCCTGAACGCCGAAGCGGCACCAGGTCGAGCCGACGCACGACTTCACGGTGCGCAGCGACTTGCCGTAGGCGTGCCCCGACTCGAAGCCCGCGTCGACCAGCCGCCGCCAGATGCCGGGCAGCTGGTCCATCCGGGCGCCGAAGAGGTCGATCCGCTGGCCGCCGGTGATCTTGGTGTAGAGGCCGTAGTCCTTGGCGACCTCACCGATCGCGATGAGTCCTTCGGGCGTGACCTCGCCACCGGGGATGCGCGGGACGACCGAGTAGGAGCCGTCCTTCTGCAGGTTGGCCATGACGTGGTCGTTGGTGTCCTGCAGCGCCGCCTGCTCGCCGTCGAGGATGTGGCCGGTCCCGAGCGAGGCGAGGATCGAGCCGATGACCGGCTTGCAGATGTCGCACCCTCGGCCGGTCCCGTGGCGCTCGATGATCTCGCTGAAGGTCCGCAGGCCCTGGACCCGCACGATGTCGAAGAGCTGGGCCCGCGACTGCTCGAAGTGCTCGCACAGGGCACTACTCACCTCGACGCCGGAGGCGGCGAGCTCGCTCGTCACGAGCTTCTTGACCAGCGGCAGGCAGGAGCCGCAGCTCGTGCCCGCCCTGGTGCACGCCTTGACCCCGGCGAGGTCGGTGCAGCCCCCTTCGCCGACGGCACAGCGGATCTCACCTGCGGTGACGTTGTTGCAGGAGCAGACCGCGGCCTCGTCCGGCAGGTCCCCGGCGGGTGCCGCGGCGGCCCCCTCGGGCAGGAGGTAGGCCGCGGGGTCGCCGCCGAGCTCACGGCCGACCATCGGGCGAAGGGAGGAGTAGGCGCTGGCGTCGCCGACGAGGATGCCGCCGCGCAGGGTGCGGGCGTCGTCGCTCATGACGAGCTTCTTGTAGACGCCGGCCACCGGGTCGGAGATAACGACCTCGAGCGAGCCGGGCTCCTGCGCGAAGGCATCGCCGAAGCTCGCGACGTCGACACCGAGGAGCTTGAGCTTGGTCGACAGGTCGGCCCCGGGGAAGGTCCCCGCGCCGCCGAGCAGCCGGTCGGCGACGATCTCTGCCATCGTGTAGCCGGGAGCGACCAGGCCGAGGCAGCGACCGCCGATGCAGGCGACCTCACCGATCGCGTGGATCGCGGGATCGGCTGTGGCACAAGCGTCGTCGACGACGACTCCGCCGCGCTCGCCGATCTCCAGACCGGCCTCGCGGGCGAGCTCGTCGCGCGGGCGGACACCCACGGCGAAGACGACGACGTCGACGTCGAGCGAGGGGCCCTCGCTGAACCTCATCCGGGAGACGGCTCCGCGCTCGCCGACGATCTTCGACGTCGCGGTCGAGGTGCGCACCGAGACGCCGAGGCCCTCGATGAGCCGCTTGAGGCCCTCGCCGCCCCCCTCGTCGACCTGCAGCGGCATGAGGCGCGGCGCGAACTCCACGACCGTCGTCTCGACCTCGAGCGCTCGCAGGGCCCCGGCCGCCTCGAGGCCGAGCAGGCCGCCGCCGACGACCGCGCCGCGGACCGGCCGGTCGAGCTCCTCGCGGCGGGTCTCGACGAACTCGCGCAGGTCGGCGACGTCGTCGATCGTGCGGTAGACGAAGGCCCCGCGCAGGTCCTTCCCGGGCACGGGCGGCACGGCGGCGTAGGAGCCGGTCGCGAGGACGAGGGAGTCGTAGGGCAGGACCTGGCCGGTGCTCGTCGTCACGGTCCGGGCCTCGCGGTCGATGCTCTCCGCCCGGACGCCGCGGCGGAGCGTGACGAGCGGGTCGTCCCACAGCTCCTGCCCGCCGAGGGCCAGGTCTTCGGGGTGCCGTCCGGTGAAGTAGGAGGTGAGGGCGACGCGGTCGTAGGGTGCGCGCGGCTCCTCGCACAGCAGCGTGACGGCCCACCGGCCGGCGTCGTCGCGGGCACGCAGCGCGTCGACGAGTCGGCGCGCGACCATGCCGCCGCCGACGACGACGAGCTGCTGCGGCTCGGTGGTGGGGGTGGTGGTCTCTGACATGGCGCTCAACTTAGACAGCCCTCGTTTCGGCTCGGTCTTGGTCGTGTTTCCCCGGTGTGAACCCGCCCTCACCGGGCGTGGTCGCGCGCTGTGAGGGGCCTGCGTCGGCGCCGAGCCAGTCGAGGATCCCGCACACCGCGTCGGTGCACCCACCGCAGCCGGTCGTCGCCCGGGTGCTGGCGGCCACCTGCTCCAGCGTCGTTGCGCCGGAGGCGAACTCGGTGCGGATGTCCCCCTTCGTCACGCCGTTGCAGCGGCAGATCGTCGCCCGGTCCGGGATGAGCGAAGGGGAGTCCCGTCGCGTCGTCGTGACGGCAGGCGCGATGGCCGGCAGCAGCAGGTGCGCCGGGTCTGCGGGCAGGGGAGTGCGACGGGTGTAGGTGGTGATCAGGTCGGTGCCGACGCGACCCGCGCCGACGGTCGTGGCGCCCACGAGCAGGCCGTCGCGCACGACGACCTCGAGGTGCCGTCCGGCGGCGGGGTCGCTGAGCTGCACGACGCGCAGGCCGGGGTCGTCGACCCGCCCGCTGCCGCACACACCCATCGTCACGATGTCGACACCGTGGGTCTTGGGCTTGACGACGTCGCCGACGCCGGTGGTCACGGCCCCGGGGTCGCGGCCGGTGAGCAGGTCGGCGAGACGACGGGCCTGCTCCCACCCCTGGGCGACGAGTCCGGTGGCGCCGCCGGGAGGTTGGGCGCAGTCACCGATGGCGTGCACGTGCGGGTCGCTCGTCGTCATGTCGGCGTCGACGAGGATGCCGCGGTCGACGTCGATCCCGGCCGCCTCGGCCAGCTGGGTGTTGGGCACGGTGCCGGTCGACAGCACGAGCAGGTCGGCGGCGAGCACCTCGCCGTTCGTCAGGTGCACCCGTCGCAGCCGGCCCTCCTCGATGACGACCTCCTGCGCCCCGACGCCGACGCGCTGGTCGACACCGGTGCGGCGCAGCGTCGACTCGACGACGCGGCTGGCGGCCTCGTCGAGCTGACGCTCCATGAGGGCGGGGGAGGGGTGGACGACGGTGACGGCGAGGTCGCGTCGGGCGAGCCCGCTCGCGGCCTCGAGACCGAGCACGCCGCCCCCGAGGACGATGGCGCGTCGGGCGTTGAGCGTCGCCGCGATGATCTCGCGGGCGTCGTCGATGGAGCGCAGCACGTGGACGCCGCTCGGCAGGTCACCGCCGGCTGGATCGTCACCGAGACCCGGGACCGTCGGGACCCGGGCGGCCGCCCCGGTGGCGATGACGAGCTCGTCGTAGGGGACCAGGGTGTCGTCGGCGAGCAGGACGTCGCGGCGCTCGCGGTCGATCGCCCGCACCGCGACGCCGCGCTGCACCGTGACGCGCGGGTGGTCGGGCGCGGGGAGGGCGATCGCCGAGAGCCCGCGCGTGCCCGCGACGACGTCGCTGAGCAGCACCCGGTTGTAGGGCTCGCAGGCCTCGTCGCCGAGCACCGTGACGAGGTGTTCGCCGGCGTGGTCGGCGGCCGTGAGGTCCTCGACGAATCGGGACCCGACCATCCCGTAGCCGATGACGACGATGTGGCTCATGCGCTGACCTCCAGCGGCTCGGGGACGAGATCGGTGGTGCTGGCGGCGACGTCGACGGCGCACACCTTGAACTCCGGCATCGACGAGATCGGGTCGACCGCGTCGTTGGTCGCCCGGTTGACGCTCCCGGCACCGGCGAAGTGGAAGGGCATGAAGACCGTGTCCGGCCGGACCCGGTCGGTGATCCGCGCGGGCGCGCTGACCGTGGCCCGCGCGGTGCGCAGGTCGAGCTGGTCGCCCTCCTCGATGCCCAGGCGGTGGGCGAGGAGTGGGTGCACCTCGACGAAGGGGGTCGGTTGCGCCGCGAGGAGCGCTGCCACCCGGCGGGTCTGTGCCCCCGACTGGTAGTGCTCGAGGACGCGCCCGGTGATGAGGAAGAGCGGGGCATCGCGCCGCAGGTCCTCGGCCGGGCCGACGTGGTCGACGGGCACGAGCCGGGCACGGCCGTCGGGCGTGGGGAAGTCGTCGAGGAAGGCGCGCGGTGTGCCCGGGTGAGGTGCCTCCCCTTCGCCGCTGGCGGGGCAGGGCCAGTGCAGGTCGCTCTCGCGGTCGAGGCGGGCGTGGCTCAGCCCGGAGTAGTCGGCGCGGCCGCCGACGCTCGCCCTGGCCAGCTCGTCGAAGACCTCCGACGGGACCGTCGACCACGTGCCCGGGGCATCGAGGCGAGCGGCGAGCTGCGACCACACCCACAGCTCCGAGACGACTCCCTCGGGCGGGTCGATCGCCTTGCGGCGGCGGATGATTCGGCCCTCGAGGTTGGTCATCGTGCCCTCCTCCTCGGCCCACTGCGTGACGGGCAGGACGACGTCGGCGAGGGCGACGGTCTCGGAGGGGACGACGTCGCAGACGACGAGCAGGTCGAGGGCACGCAGCCGCTCGGCGACCGCGTCGGCACGCGGCGCGCTGACGACGGGGTTGGCCCCGTGGACGAGAAGTGCCCGGGGTCCGCCGGGGGTGCCGAGGGAGCGCAGCAGCTCGACGGCCGGCAGGCCCGGGCCGGGCAGGTCGTCGGCGTCGACGCCCCAGACCGCGGCGACGTGTTCGCGGGCGGCCGGGTCGGCGATCATCCGGTAGCCGGGCAGCTGGTCCGCCTTCTGCCCGTGCTCGCGCCCACCCTGGCCGTTGCCCTGACCCGTGAGGGCGCCGTAGCCGCTCCCTTCGCGTCCGACGAGGCCGAGCGCGAGGGCGAGGTTGATCGCGGCGGTGACCGTCGCGGTGCCCTGGGTGGACTGCTCGACGCCGCGCCCGGTGAGGACGTGGACGCCCGCGCCTCCCCGTGCGGGGCTGGCCGCCGCGAGCAGCCGAGCGGTCGCCCGCAGGTCGTCAGCGGGCACCCCGCAGACCTGCTCGGCCCGCTCGGGCCACCACGCGGCGACGGAGCGGGCGACGTTGTCGAGCCCGCTCGTCCGCTCGGCGAGGTAGGCCTCGTCGGCGAGCGACTCGGCGAGGACGACGTGCAGCAGCGCCTGGAGCACGACGAGGTCGGTCCCGGGGACGGGCTGCAGGTGGACGCCCTGCCCGTCGTCGGTGAGGTCGGCCGTGGCCGAGCGGCGCGGGTCGACGACGACGAGCCCACCGGCCGCGCGAGCTCCCGCGAGGTGCCCGACGAAGGGAGGCATCGTCTCGGCGACATTGCTGCCGAGGAGCAGGATCGCGCCGGAGGTGTCCAGGTCGGTGATGGGGAAGGGCATGCCCCGGTCCATACCCAGCGAACGGTTGGCGGCGGCCGCGGCAGAGGCCATGCAGAAGCGGCCGTTGTAGTCGATGTGCTTGGTGCGCAACGCGACCCGGGCAAACTTGCCGAGCTGGTAGGCCTTCTCGTTCGTCAGCCCGCCACCGCCGAAGACGGCCACCGCGTCCGGCCCGTGCTCGGCCGCGATCGACCGCAGCCGGTCGGCGAGGAGGTCGAGCACCTCGTCCCAGCCCATTGGGTGCAGCTCGCCGTCGGAGCCGCGCACCAGGGGAGTGGTGAGCCGGTCGGGTGCGCGCAGCACCTCGGCCGACGTCCACCCCTTGCGGCACATGCCGCCCCGGTTGGTCGGGAAGTCGCGGCCCTCCACCTCAATTCGCTGGTCGAGGTGGGAGGCCGTCCGCGGCCGACCCTCGAGACCTGCCGTCCCGAGACCCACCGGCTCCATCGTCATCGCGCACTGCAGCGCGCAGTAGGGGCAGTGGCTGTCGACCATCAGATGCCCTCGCCGGCCAGGCGCGCGCCGCGGCGGACGTAGACCGCCCACGTGAGCGTCGCCATGAGGACGTAGGCCGCGATGAAGACCCCGATCGCCGGCACGAGCGAGCCGAAGCCCGTCGTCGACATGGCGAAGCCACGCGGCACGAGGAAGCCGCCGACGGCACCGACCGCACCGGCGATCCCGATGCAGCCGGCGGCACTGCGGCGGGCGATCGCGAGCTCGGCCCCGTCACGCACCCCGGCCCGGAAGACGGCCGGAATCATCCGATAGGTCGCGCCGTTGCCGATGCCGGCCCCGGTGAAGAGCACGAGGAACGCGAGCAGGAAGAGGACGAAGGAGTGCGCGGAGAGGGCGAGGATCGCCAGCCCCGCGGCGAGCCCCATGACGACGAAGGCCGCGATGGTCACCCGCGCGCCGCCGAGCCGGTCGGCGACCACCCCGCCGAGCGGGCGACTCGCCGCGCCGAGGACGGCGCCGAGGAAGGCGAGCGTGGTCGGCGCCTCGGGGAACTGGGTCTGAAGGAGCGTCGGGAAGGCCACCGAGTAGCCGATGAAGGACCCGAAGGTGCCGATGTAGAGGGTCGAGATGATCCACGTGTGCGGGTGGGACGCGGCCCGGGCCCAGCTGCGGTGGTCCGAGCGGGCCGTGCTCAGGTTGTCCATCCCGCGCCAGGCGCCCACGGCCGCCAGGATCACGAGCGGCGCGAAGACCAGGCCGGCCCGTTCGAGGTGGATCCCGGCACCCATCGCCACGACCGCCGGGATGACGAGCTGGACGAGCCCGGTGCCGAGGTTGCCGCCAGCGGCGTTGAGCCCCAGCGCCTTGCCCTTCTCCGACTCCGGGAAGAAGAAGGAGATGTTGGTCATCGACGACGCGAAGTTGCCGCCGCCGAGTCCAGCGAGTGCGGCGATGCCGAGGAGTACGGCGAAGGGGGTCTCCGGCCTCCCCACGACCCACGCCAGCGAGAGCGTGGGCAGCAGGAGGAGGAGCGCCGAGACGATCGTCCAGTTGCGGCCGCCGACGAGCGGGACCATGAAGGTGTACGGCACCCGGAGGCAGGCGCCGACGAGGCTCGGCACCGCGATGAGCCAGAACTGCTGGTCGAGGGTCAGCGTGAAGCCGGCTGCGGGCAGCTGCGGCACGACGACCGACCACAGCGCCCACACGCAGAAGCCGAGGAGCTCGGCGAGCACCGACCAGCGCAGGTTGCGGGCCGCGGCGGCCCGCCCTCCGGCGGCCCAGAAGCCGGCGTCCTCCGGGTCCCAGTGGTCGATCCACCGTCCGGCCCGGCGGATCGGGCCGACCGAGGTCGCGTCGAGGGGGACGGGAGGGGCGGTCGTCGAGGTCATGCGAGGAGGCTCGCAAGACCGTGTTTCGCCGTGCCACGGTTGGTGTAAAGGCTTCGTTACCTGCCCCGCACAGGGCCGCCGGGTGAGGTGTGAGGGGCTACGGCGTCTCGGTGAGGAAGACCGTCTCCACCGCAGGTGGGCCCCCGCTCAGCTGGTGCGCCGACCGCGGCAGCTCGGCGACCGACGCCTCGTGCCGGGCGCGCGCCGCCTCGAGCGTGCAGTGCTCGCGGCCGACCACCTCGCCGCCCTCGACGAGCAGGACCATGAGGTCACGGTCGTCGCCGTCACCGACGGGCTGCTCGCCGATGCCGAGCACCTCGGCCTCCGCGACGCCGTGCTGGTTGCGGCGGCGCAGGGCGTACTTGCGTCCGCCGATCGACTGCTTGTCCTTGCTCTTCTTCGCGACGCCGATCATCCGGCCCTGGTCGTCCTCGCGGGCGACGAGCTTGTAGACCATGGACGCGGTCGGGTGACCCGACCCCGTGACGACCCGGGTGCCGACCCCGTACGTGTCGACCGGCGCGGCCGCCAGGGCGGCGATCGCGTGCTCGTCGAGGTCGGAGGTGACGACGATCCGGGTCTCCGTCGCGCCGAGCGCGTCGAGCTGCTCGCGGACCTCGCTCGCCTGGACGACCAGGTCGCCCGAGTCGAGACGCACGCCACCGAGCGAGGTGCCGGCGACCTCGATGGCCGTCCTCACCCCTTCGGTCACGTCGTAGGTGTCGACGAGGAGCGTGGTGCCGGTGCCGAGCGCGGCGACCTGCGCCTCGAAGGCCTCCCGCTCGCTCTCGTGCAGCAGGGTGAAGGCGTGCGCGGCCGTCCCGCCCGTGGGCACGCCGTGGCGCCGCCCGGCCTCGAGGTTGGATGTCGACGCGAAGCCGGCGATGTACGCCGCCCGCGCCGCCGCGACGGCGGCCTCCTCGTGGGTGCGCCGACTGCCCATCTCGATGACGGGACGCGTCCCGGCGGCGCCGGTCATCCGCGACGCGGCGGAGGCGACTGCGGAGTCGTGGTTGAGGATCGACAGCACGACGGTCTCGAGGATCACGCCGTGCGCGAAGCCGGACTCGACGACGAGCAGGGGCGAGTACGGGAAGTAGGTCTCTCCCTCCGCGTAGCCCCACACGTCGCCGTCGAAGCGGTAGTCCGCGAGGAAGTCGAGCGTCGTCGCGTCGACGACCTCCCGCGAGCGCAGGTCCTCGAGCTCGGCGTCCCCGAAGCGGAAGTCCTCGATGGCGTCGAGCACGCGGCCGACCCCGGCGAGGACGCCGTAGCGGCGCCCGGACGGCAGCCGCCGGGCGAAGGTCTCGAAGACGCACCCACGCGACGCGGCGCCGCTGCGGAGCGCGGCCTGGAGCATGGTCAGCTCGTAGTGATCGGTGAGCAGCGCGGTGCTGGGTCGGGTCGTCACGCCCGCCACTCTAGGGTGGAGGGCGTGTCCATCGCCCCAGCCGAGCAGCAGACGAGCGAGCCCGACGTCGTCGAGGCCGTCGACACCCCGTGGATCACGCTGGTGTGGAACGACCCCGTCAACCTCATGTCGTACGTGACCTGGGTCTTCCAGACGCACTTCGGCTACCCGAAGGAGCAGGCGGAGAAGCTCATGATGGACGTGCACCTCAAGGGCCGGGCGGTCGTCTCGACCGGGCCCAAGGAGCAGATGGAGACCGACACCGAGGCGCTGCAGGGCTACGGCCTGTGGGCGACCTTCCAGAAGGACGTGTAGATGGCCACCGCCTTCGCGCCCGACGGCGACGTGCTCGTCGCCGTCCTCGACGAGCACGAGCGGGCCGTCGTGGCCGGGTTGTGCCTGCAGGTCATGGAGCTCGTCGCCCCCGCCGCGAGGACGAAGGGGGAGACCGCCGACCCCTTCGAGGCCATCGTCGCGGGGCTCGGCGACCTCGCGACGGACGTCGACCCGGGGGGCGAGGTCCCAGACCGGGCCTTCGGCCTCGACCACGACCGCGACCCCGCGCTCGACCGGCTCTTCCCGACCGGCCACCGCGAGGACGAGCAAGAGGCGGCGGAGTTCCGTCGCCTCACCGAGCAGGGGCTGCGGCAGCGCAAGCACGCGGGCCTGCGGACCACGGTCGCCACGCTCGAGTCCGCGCAGGACGACCGCTGGGTCGTGACCCGGGCCCAGGCGCCGCAGGTGCTCGTCGCCCTGACGGACGTGCGCCTCGTCATGGGGGAGCGGCTCGGCCTGCGCACCGACGAGGACGCCGACCGCCTCGAGGAGCTCGTCGCGAGCCTCGACCCGGACGACCCGGCGATCTTCGCGCTGAGCCTCTACGACTTCCTCACCTGGCTGCAGGAGTCGCTCACCCGGGCGCTCGTGGGGGAGGACGAGGAGTGACCGACGGCGACACCCGGGCCGTCGAGGCCCAGCCGATCGGCATCTTCGACTCGGGGTTCGGCGGGCTGACCGTGGCCCGCGCCGTCCTCGACCAGCTGCCCCACGAGTCGGTGGCCTACCTCGGCGACACGGCGCGAGCGCCCTACGGCCCCAGGCCGATCGCCCAGACGCGCGAGTTCGCGCTGCAGTGCCTCGACCGGCTCGTGGACCACGGCGTCAAGGTGCTCGTCATCGCGTGCAACACCGCCTCCGCGGCCGTGCTCCACGACGCCCGGGAGCGCTACGACGTGCCGGTCATCGAGGTCATCCGGCCCGCGGTGCGGCGCGCGGTGCTCGCCACCCGCAACCACCGCGTCGGGGTCATCTCGACCGAGGGCACGCACCGCTCCCGCGCCTACCTCGACGCCTTCGCGGCCGCGCCGACCACGCACGTGATCTCCCAGCCCTGCCCGCGCTTCGTCGAGCTCGTGGAGGCCGGGACGACGTCCGGGCCGGAGGTGCTCGAGGTCGCCCACCGGTACCTCGACCCCCTTCGCGCTGCCGAGGTGGACACCCTCGTCCTCGGGTGCACCCACTACCCGCTGCTCACCGGCGCGCTGTCGTACGTCATGGGCGAGGGTGTCACCCTCGTCTCATCGGCGGAGGAGACCGCCAAAGACGTCTACCGTGTCCTTGCGGACCTCGACCTGCTGCGCCCGGAGTCGCTCCCGGCCCCGACCCACGGGTTCACCACGACCGGTGACCCGGAGCAGTTCCGGTCGCTGACCCGCCGCTTCCTCGGACCCGAGGTCGCGGATGTCTTCGGCAACATGGGGGAAGGGCGATGAGGCTCACCGTCGTCGGCTGCTCCGGTTCCTTCGCGGGACCCGACTCGCCGGCCTCGTGCTACCTGCTCACCGCGGAGCACGAGGGGCGCACCTGGCGCCTCGTCCTCGACCTGGGCAACGGCGCGCTCGGCGCCCTGCAGCGGCACACCGACCTCGCGGACCTCGACGCGGTCGCGATCTCGCACCTGCACCCGGACCACTGCATCGACCTCACGGGTCTCTACGTCACCCGCACCTACCGTCCGCAGGGCGCGCTCGCCGAGCGCCTGCCCGTCTACGGTCCGGTCGGCGCCGCCGAGCGGCTCGCGGCGGCCTACGAGGGGATCGACGAAGGGGGGATGACCGGGGTCCTGGACTTCCGTCGGATCTCCACGAGCGTGCCCACGCACATCGGGCCCTTCGTGGTGCGGCCCCACCTCGTGGAGCACCCCGTGGAGGCCTACGGGTTCCGCGTCGAGGCGGACGGCAAGGTCCTCGCGTACAGCGGCGACACCGACTCCTGCGACGCGCTCGGCCCGCTCTTCGCCGACGCCGACCTCGTCCTCGTCGACTCGGCCTTCGTCGAGGGGCGGGACGAGGTGCGCGGCATCCACCTGACCGGTCGCCGTGCGGCCGAGGCGGCCGTCGCCGCGGGCGGTGTCCAGCGGCTCATGCTCACGCACATCCCGGCATGGAATGACCCACTCGTGTGCCAGCGGGAGGCAGCGGAGGTATGGCCGGGCGAGGTCGAGCTGGCCCGGCCGGACGCCACCTACGACATCTGAGCAAGGTCGACGTGGGGGCCCGGACCTGATGGGGTGGGGGCATGCCCGCGCGCCTGCCCGCCCCCCTTCGCCCCGGTGACACGATCGCCGTCACCGCACCGAGCTCCGGGGTCTCCCCGGCGCTCCAGCCACGCCTCGACGTCGCGATCGCCGACCTGCGGCGCCGTGGGTACGAGGTCCTCGAGGGCGTCTGCCTGCGCGACGACCGCGACCACCACGTGAGCGCCTCCCGGGAGGCGCGCGCCGACGAGCTCATGGCGCTGCTCGTCGACCCGGACGTCGCCGCGGTCATCCCGCCGTGGGGCGGCGAGACGGGCATCGACGTCCTGCGCCACCTCGACCTCGACCTGCTCGCCGAGTGCGACCCGTGCTGGTACGTGGGCTTCTCCGACACGACCACGACGATGCTGCCGCTCACGCTGCGCTCCGGGTGGGCGACGCTCCACGGGCTCAACCTCATGGACTCGCCGTACGCACCGGCGCCCGGCCTGCTCCACTGGCTGGACGTCGCGACGAGCGAAGGGGGCGAGCTCACCCAGACCGCCGCGACCCACCGGCGTGCGGGCGGCTGGGACGACTACGTCGCCGACCCGGGCGTGGACGAGCTGACCCTCGCCGAGCCGACCCGGTGGTCCTTGCTCGACGGGGGGACGGCGTCCTTCGCCGGTCCGCTGATCGGCGGTTGCCTCGAGGTCGTCTCGCCGCTCTCCGGGAGCCCGTACGGGGACGTACCGGGGTGGGCCCGGCAGCAGGACCGGCCGCCGGTGCTGCTGCTCGAGGCGGCCGAGGGCAACGCGTTCGAGACCGCTCGGGTCCTGCACGGGCTGCGCCTGTCGGGGTGGTTGGACCGGTGCGCCGGCGTGCTCGTCGGGCGCACGCCCGCACCCGACGCGCCCTCGCTCACCCAGCACGAGGCCGTCCGAGACGCCCTCGGCGACCTCGACGTACCGGTCGTGCTCGACGTCGACTTCGGTCACCAGCAGCCGATGATGCCGCTCGTGCTCGGGGCCGAGGCCAGGGTGGAGGTCGGGCCGCAGGGCCAGCGGATCACGCAGGACCTGCGGCGTCCCTGACCCGGAGCCGTCCCCACGGCGGTGCGCCGACGGCGCGGTCGCCTCGTTAGCCTGAGCCCCATGACTGACACCACCCCCCGCCACGACGGCCGTACCCCCGAGCAGCTGCGCGAGGTGCGCATCACCCGCAACTGGCTCGACCACGCCGAGGGCTCGGTCCTCGTGGAGTTCGGCCGCACGCGGGTCCTCGTCGCCGCGTCCTTCGAGGCCGGGGTCCCGCGCTGGCTCAAGGGCCAGGGCACCGGCTGGGTCACCGCCGAGTACGAGATGCTCCCGCGCAGCACCAACACCCGCAGCGGCCGCGAGTCCCGCAAGGGCAAGGTCGGCGGTCGCACCCACGAGATCTCGCGCCTGATCGGCCGCAGCCTGCGCGCCATCATCGACACCAAGGCGCTGGGGGAGAACACGATCGTGCTCGACTGCGACGTGCTCCAGGCCGACGGCGGCACCCGCACGGCCGCGATCACCGGCGCGTACGTCGCGCTCGCCGACGCCATCGACGACGCCCGCGCGCGCGGGCTCATCGCCGCGAGTGCCCAGCCGCTCACCGGGTCGATCGCGGCCGTCTCCGTCGGCGTCGTCGGCGGTCGGGCGGTCTGCGACCTGGACTACCCCGAGGACTCGACCGCCGAGACGGACATGAATGTCGTCATGACCGGCGCGGGCGACTTCGTCGAGGTGCAGGGCACGGCCGAGGGTGCCCCCTTCGACCGCGCGCTCCTGGGGGAGCTGCTCGACCTCGCGACCACGGGCTGCCACGAGCTGACCACCAGGCAGCAGGCGGCGCTCGCCGAGACGCCGCGGGAGCGCGTGCTGTGACCCGCCGGGTCGTGCTCGCGACGCACAACGAGCACAAGGTGCACGAGCTGCAGCAGATCCTCGGCGAGGTCGGCGTCGCCGACGACCTCGAGATCGTCTCGATGGCCGCCTTCCCCGAGGTCGGGGAGATCCCCGAGACGTCAGTGACCTTCGTCGGCAACGCTCGGCTCAAGGCCGAGCACGTCGCCCGGCGCACCGCCCTGCCGGCGCTCGCCGACGACTCCGGTCTGGCCGTCGAGGTCCTCGGGGGCAGCCCCGGGATCTTCTCCGCGCGCTGGTCGGGACTGCACGCGGGCGAGGACCTGTCCCGCGCGGACCGGGACCGCCGCAACCTGCAGCTCCTCCTCGACCAGCTCGCGGACATCCCGGACGAGCACCGGCAGGCAGCCTTCCGGTGCGCCGCGGTCCTCGCCGTGCCCGGGGGCGCGACGGTCGAGGTCGAAGGGGAGGTCCCCGGCGTCATCGTCCGGGAACCCTTGGGGGACAACGGCTTCGGCTACGACCCGATCTTCGTCCCGGACGGCGGCACCCGCACGATGGCGCAGTACACGGACGTCGAGAAGAACGCCATCAGCCACCGCGGCCGCGCCTTCCGCGCCATGGCGCCGCTCCTGCGCGCGCACCTCGCCTGACCGGCGAGGGTGGGGGTGCCGAAGGCGGGACTTGAACCCGCACGCCCGTGGGCACGTGGACCTAAACCACGCGCGTCTGCCAATTCCGCCACTTCGGCTCGGCTGGCAGTCTAGGCGGGTGAGCGCGCACACCTTCACGACCTCCCTGGGCTGGAGCGGGTCGACCGCCCTCGGGTACGACGCCTACGACCGTGAGCACGAGCTGACGGTGGCCGGTCGCGGGCTGCGGGCGAGCAGCGCAGGGGCCTTCCTCGGCGACCCCTCGCTGGCCAACCCGGAGCAGCTCCTCGTCGCGGCAGCGAGCAGCTGCCAGCTGCTGTCCTTCCTCGCGGTGGCGGCGCGGGCCCGGCTCGACGTCACCGACTACGCCGACGAGGCGAGCGGCGAGATGCCCGAGGGCAACCACCCGATGTGGGTGACGCGCATCGTCCTGCGGCCGCGCATCACGCTCGCGGGCGACCCACCGCGGGCCAAGGTCGAGCGACTCGTCGAGGTCGCGCACCGCGAGTGCTTCGTCGCGGCGAGCCTGCGCAGCGAGATCGTGCTCGAGCCGACCCTCGTCGGCGTCGCGGGCTGACCCCGGGCACGACCGTTCGTCTGCATTCCCCTAGGGGAATGCAGACTTCGGGCTGCATTGCCCTAGGTGTAACTGGGCATGACCTTGGTGACACGGG
>NZ_JBDIVG010000038.1:0-28371 GCF_039631275.1 Janibacter sp. LM | reverse complement strand
CCCGTGTCACCAAGGTCATGCCCAGTTACACCTAGGGCAATGCAGACCTGAGCGCGCATTGCCCTAGGGGAATGCAGGTTCGGGGGGGGGCGGTCGCGCGCGGGATCGGTCAGGCGAGGGCGGCGTAGGCCGCGCGCAGCAGGGCCTCGTCCGGGCCCTCGAGCCGGGCCGGCTCGGCCAGGCCGTCGAGCACGACGAAGCGCAGGGTGGACCCGCGCGTCTTCTTGTCACGACGAAGGGCGGCGAGCAGCTCGTCGAAGTCCGCTCCCGAGTACCGGGTCGGCAGGCCGAGGAGACCCAGCACGTACCGGTGCCGCTCGAGCAGGGCCGCGTCGATCCGACCCGTGCGATGGGCGATCTCGGCCGCGAAGACCATGCCGATGGCGACGGCCTCCCCGTGACGCATGCGGTACTGCTCGTGGTGCTCGATCGCGTGACCGAGGGTGTGGCCGTAGTTGAGGATCTCGCGCAGGTGCGACTCGCGCAGGTCGGCGGCGACGACGCCCGCCTTGACCGCGATCTTGCGCTCGATGACCTCACGCAGGGCGGGCGAGGTGGGGTCCTGCACCCCGGACTCGTCGGCCTCGACGATCTCGAGGATGCGCGGGTCCGCGATGAAGCCGCCCTTGACGACCTCGGCGAGCCCGGCGGACAGGTCCGCCGGGGGCAGCGTCGCGAGGTGGTCGAGGTCGCAGAGCACGGCGGCCGGCGTGTGGAAGGCCCCGACGAGGTTCTTGCCCTCGGCGGTGTTGATGCCGGTCTTGCCACCGACGGCGGCGTCGACCATGCCGAGCACGGTCGTCGGCACGTGCACGACCGCCACGCCGCGCAGCCAGGCCGCGGCGGCCCAGCCGCCGAGGTCGGTGACGCTGCCGCCGCCGACGGCGACGACCGCGTCGCTCCGGGTGAACCCGGCCTGCCCCATCGTCGCCCACAGGTCGGCCGCGACGGTCACCGTCTTGGCCGCCTCGGCGTCCGGTACGGGGGCGACGTGGACCTCGAGACCGGCATCCCGCAGGGCGGCGACGACGGGCTCCGCGAGCCGGGCGAGCGGCGCGCCGTGGACGACGAGGACCCGGGCGACCCCCTTCGGCAGGACGTCGGTGACGCGGCTCGAGACGCCGGGCCCGACGAGGACGTCGTAGTCGTCGCCGACGGGGATGGTGCTCACGTCACTCACGCGCTCTCCTCCAGCAGACGCAGGGCGTCGGCCACGACCTCGTCGACCTGCCGTCCCGCGGTGTCCACGCGGTGCGTCGCGAGGGCCTCGTACGTGGGGCGGCGCGCCTCCATCGTCCGGATCCAGCTCTGCCGCGGGTTGACCGCCAGCAGCGGCCGGCTCGTGTCGAAGCCGATCCGCTTGGCCGCGTCGGCGATGCCGACGTCGAGGAAGAGGACCGTGTGCCCGGCCAGCGCCTCGGTGACCGCGGGGATCATCGGTGCCCCGCCGCCGAGCGCCAGGATGATGCCGTCCTCGGTGAGCGACTCGAGCACGGCACGCTCCTCGGCGGCCCGGAAGTACTCCTCCCCCTCGATGACGAAGAGGTCGGAGATGCTGCGTCCCTCGCGCTGCTCCACGAGGGAGTCGGTGTCGACGAGGGCCCGGCCGAGGCGGTCGGCGAGCTCGCGGGCGACCGTCGACTTGCCGACCCCGGGAGGTCCGATGACGACGACGAAGGGGGCCCCGCTCACGCCTCCCACGTCCGCATGAGCTCGGGGATCGCGTCGAGGTAGGCGCGGTGGTTGCGGGCGGTCTCGGCGACGGAGTCGCCGCCGAACTTCTCGACGCAGGCCTCGGCGAGCACGAGGGCGACCATCGCCTGGGCGACGACGCCGGCGGCGGGCACGGCGCACACGTCGGAGCGCTGGTGGATGGCCGTCGCCGGGTCGGTCCCGGCGACGTCGACGGTCTCGAGGGCGCGCGGGACGGTGCTGATGGGCTTCATCGCGGCGCGGACGCGCAGGACGTCACCGGTGCTCATCCCCCCTTCGGTCCCTCCGGCCCGGCCGGTGCGCCGGTGGATCACGCCGTCGGCGTCACGCTCCATCTCGTCGTGCGCGGCCGAGCCGCGACGGCGGGCGGTCGTGAAGCCGTCGCCGACCTCGACGCCCTTCATCGCCTGGATGCTCATGAGCGCACCCGCGAGGCGCGCGTCGAGGCGACGGTCCCAGTGGACGTGGCTGCCCAGGCCCGGGGGCAGGTCGTAGGCGAGGACCTCGACGACGCCGCCGAGGGTGTCGCCGTCCTTCTTGGCCGCCTCGATCTCGGCGACCATGGCGTCGGTGCCCTCGCGAGTCATCGCGCGGACCGGGTTGGCATCGAGGACCGGGGTGTCCTCGGGGGTCGGCAGCGGGCCGTCCGCGGGGGCGGAGCCCTCGCCGATGGCGACCGTGTGCGCGACGAGGCGGATGCCGTACGCCTGCTCGAGGAAGCGCTCGGCGATCTCGCCGAGGGCCACGCGGGCCGCGGTCTCGCGGGCCGAGGCGCGCTCGAGGACCGGGCGGGCCTCGTCGAATCGGTACTTCTGCATGCCGACGAGGTCGGCGTGGCCGGGACGCGGGCGGGTGAGCGGCCGGTTGCGGGCGATCTCCTTCTCCGCGTTGACGTCGTCGGCCGCGGCGAGCGCCTCGCTCTCGACGGGGTCGGCGCTCATCACCGTCTCCCACTTGGGCCACTCGGTGTTGCCGATCATCACGGCCAGCGGCGAGCCGAGGGTGCTCCCGTGGCGGACACCACCGAGGAAGGTCACCTGGTCCTGCTCGAACTTCATCCGGGCCCCGCGGCCGTAGCCGAGACGGCGACGGGCGAGGGCCCCGGCGACGTCCGAGGTCGTGACCTCGACGCCCGCGGGCAGCCCCTCGAGGGTCGCCACGAGGGCCTGGCCGTGCGACTCACCAGCGGTCAACCAACGCAACATGGGCGCAATCCTCGCACTTCGGTCAGCGGGCGCCGTCAGGCGTCCGGGGTGTGGCCGAGCGCCTCCCGGCCCGCGGCCTGCATCGCCTCGACCGGTGCCGCCACCCCGGTGAAGAGCTCGAACTGCCGGGCCGCCTGGTGGACGAGCATCTCCAGCCCGGAGACGACCGTCGCACCGTGCTCGGCGGCGGCCCGGGCCAGCGGGGTCGGCCAGTCGGCGTAGACGACGTCGAGGAGGGTGACCCCGGTGAGGTCGCCGCGGGTGTGCCCGGCGGCGACGGCGTTGGCCGGTCCCCCCGGGAGGGTGGAGACCACGGCCCGGTCACCCGTGGTCGCCCACTCCCGGAGCGGGACGACCTGCAGATCGACGTCGCACACGTCCCGCAGGGCCTCGGCCCGGGACGGGGTCCGGGCAGCGACGGTGACCCGTCGAGCCCCGAGCCCGACGAGCCCGAGCAGCGCCGAGCGGGCCGTCGCGCCGGACCCGACGATCGTCGCGGAGGAGACGTGCGCGGCACCCGCCTCGGCGAGGGCCGCGACAATCCCGTGGACGTCGGTGTTGTGCGCCGACCAGCCCGCCTGCGTGCGCACGAGCGTGTTGATGGCGCCGGCCGCGCGGGCGAGCGCGCTCACCTCGTCGGCGACGTCGAAGGCCGCGACCTTGAGCGGCATGGTGAGGCTCAGGCCGCGCCAGGAGGCGTCGAGACCGGCGACGAAGGGGGCGAGACCCCCTTCGTCGACCTCGTGGGCGGTGTACTGCCAGTCCGGCAACCCGGCCGCCGCGTACCCCGCCCGGTGGAGCCTGGGCGAGAGCGAGTGCCGGATCGGGCTGCCGAGGACGCCCGCGTGCAGCGTCACTTCTCGCAGCTGCCGGTGTTGCGGCAGAACTCCTGGACGTTGCGCTGGTGCTGGGCCTCGTCCGCGGTGAACTTCGTCTCCCCCGACTCCGGGTCGACGGTGACGAAGAAGAGCCAGTCGCCCTCGTCGGGGTTTCCGGCGGCCTCGATGGCGTCGGCGCCCGGGTTGTTGATCGGGCCGGGGGGCAGCCCCTTGTTCTTGTACGTGTTGTACGGGCTGTCGGTGTTGCGCTCCTTGTCGGAGGTCGTCACCGTCCCCCGCTTCTGGAGCATGTAGTGGATCGTCGAGTCCATCTGGAGCATCCCGACCGTCGGTCCGTTGACGTCCTCCAGACGGTTCTCGACGACCCGGGCGACCTTGCCGCGGTCGGCGGCCCCGGCCTCGCCCTCGACGATCGAGGCGACGGTGAGGGTGCGCTCCCAGTCGCGGCGCGCCACCTTGGCCTCGGTGAGCTGGTCGGTCGTCATCCTGATCATCTGGTTGAGCTGCTCGACCGCGCTCGTGCCCTTCTCGAACTCGTAGGTCGAGGGGAAGAGCCAGCCCTCGACGTCGCCGCCTGCCTCGGCGGGGAGCTCGAGCTGGGCGGACTTCTCCGCCTTCTCGTAGTCGGCGACGGGCACGCCGGTGGCCTTGGAGAGCTTGGGATAGATCTCCGACCGCCACAGGCCCTCGCTCAGCGTGACGCCCTTGGCGATCCGCGCCTTGGGGTCGAGCAGACGGTCGAAGGCGCTGGCCGCCGACATCTCCTGACGCATCGAGTAGGTGCCCGGCTGGATCGCCGCCGCCTTGTCCGGCTGGGTCGCCGCCACGGAGGTGAAGCTGCTCGTCGACTTCACGACGCCGGCCTCGACGAGGGACTCGCCGATCTCGGAGCCGGACTGCCCGGAGGTGATCTCCACCTCGACGGTGCCGTGGCCGGCGCCCTCGTAGTCGCTTGGCTCGCTGGCGCCGGGGAGGAGCGAGCGCAGGGAGCCGAAGGCGAAGAAGGCCGCCGCGAGCAGGACCGCACCGGCGAGCAGGACCGCCAGGCAGCTCGCCCCGGTGCGGCGCGAGCGGTCGCGGTTGGCCCGACGACGCGACCGGGTGTGCCGGTGCTCGTGCTGGCTCTCGAAGATGTCGTCGTCGAGCTGGTTCATGCCTTCTTGCCCTTCGGTGTGCGTCGGCGCGGCCGACCGACCCGTTCGCCGGGGGGTCCACCGGTTGCGCGTTCCGTGTCCAGCGCAGTCTGCAGGATCAGCACGGCCGCCGCCTGGTCGACCACGCTGCGATGGCGCCGTCCGGCGACGCCGCTCTCCCGCAGACCCCGATGAGCATCCACGGTCGTGAGCCGTTCGTCCACGAGGCGGATCGGTGTGTTGCCGAGCGGTGACGCGTGCAACACGGACCCCAGGTGCTTGACCCAGGTCCGGACCCCGGCTGCCGCCGGCCCCTCGCTCCCGTCGAGGGAGCGGGGCAGGCCGACGACGAGCTCCATCGCGCCGAGCTCGCCGGCGAGGGTGATGACGCGGTCGATGTCGCTGCCGTGCTGCAGGTCGCGTGCCACGGTCTCGACGGGCGTCGCGAGCAGCCCGCCGGGGTCGCACGCGGCGACCCCGACGCGGGCCTCGCCCACGTCGATGCCGAGCCGCACGCCCGGGCGCATCGCGCCGGGCACCTCGTCAGGCACCGAGCTCCCGCTCGATGGCCGCCAGGGCGTCCTCGACCTTGGTGGCGTCCTGGCCACCGCCCTGGGCGAGGTCGTCCTTGCCGCCACCGCCGCCGCCGAGGACCTGGGCCGCGACCCGCACGAGCGCGCCGGCCTTGACCCCCTTCGCCCGGGCGGACTCGTTGGTGGCGACGACGACGACCGGCTTGCCGGGGCCGTCACCGGTGAGGGCCACGACCGAGGGTCGCTCCTCGCCGAGCTTGGCCCGGGTGTCCGTGACCATCCGGCGCAGGTCGTCCGGCATGCCCCCGGCGACGTGCTGGCCAATGTACGTGGTGCCGCCGACCTCGCTCGCTGCGTCCGTGAGCGCGCCCGCGTTGGCGG
Source organism: Janibacter sp. LM (assembly GCF_039631275.1). Lineage (NCBI taxonomy): Bacteria > Bacillati > Actinomycetota > Actinomycetes > Micrococcales > Intrasporangiaceae > Janibacter > Janibacter sp. LM. Next base: position 22,567 of record NZ_JBDIVG010000038.1, on the reverse strand, counting down.
CCACCTGCTCGCGACGGACCTTGTCCAGCTCCTTCTCCACCTCGCGCAGGCGGGTGACGAGCTCGCTGACGCGCTCGGGCAGCTCTGCCGAGGGCGCCTTGACGATGCTCGAGAGCTCGGCGACGAGCGCCCGCTCGGTCGCGAGGTGCTGCAGCGCGTTCATCCCGACGTAGGCCTCGAGGCGGCGCACGCCGGAGCCGACGCTGGACTCGCCGGTGAGGGTGAGGGCGCCGATCTGGCTGGAGTGGCGCACGTGTGTGCCGCCGCACAGCTCGCGCGACCACTCGCCACCGATCTCGATGACGCGGACCTGCTCGTCGTAGGTCTCGCCGAAGAGCGCCAGCGCGCCCCGCTCACGGGCCTCGGGCAGGGTCATCCAGTCCGCGGAGACCGGCAGGTCGTCGCGGACCGCGAGGTTGGCCACGTGCTCGATCTCGGCGCGGACGTCGGCGGACAGGCCCTGGTTCCACGCGAAGTCGAGCCGCAGGTACCCGGGCTTGTTGTACGACCCGGACTGCAGCGCGGAGGGACCGAGCACCTGCCGCAGCGCCGCGTGCACGACGTGCGTGCCGGAGTGCGCCTGGCAGGCGTCCACGCGCCACTGCGGGTCGACCTCGGCCGAGGCCTCGGTGCCCACGCGCACCGGGCCGTCGGCGACCTCGACGGTGTGCACGACGAGGCCCTTCACGGGACGCTGGACGTCGCGCACGAGCAGGCGCGCGCCGTCGACGACGATGACGCCGGAGTCGGCGACCTGACCGCCGGACTCGGCGTAGAAGCTCGTGCGGTCGAGCACGACCTGGCCGGTCTGCCCGGGCTCGAGCTCCTCGACACGGGCGCCGTCGCGGACGAGACCGACGACCGAGCCGGTCGTCGTCAGCTCCTCGTACGCGCGCCAGTCGGTGGCGCCCAGCGCACGCAGGTCCCTCCACACCTCGGTGTGGGCGATGCCGCCCTTCTTGGCCCTGGCGTCGGCCTTGGCCCGCTGCCGCTGCTCGTCCATGAGGCGGACGAAACCGTCGCGGTCGACCTTCAGCCCCTGCTCGGCCGCCATCTCGAGGGTGAGGTCGATCGGGAAGCCGTAGGTGTCGTGCAGGGCGAAGGCCTGGTCACCGCCGAGGGTGTCCCCCCCGCCCTGCTTGGTCCTCGCCACCGCGGTGTCGAGGATCGTCGTGCCCTGCGCGAGCGTGCGCCGGAAGGCCTGCTCCTCGGCGTAGGCGATCTGCGCGATCCGGTCGAAGCCGGTGCGCAGCTCCGGGTACGAGGCGCTCATCCGCTCCATCGAGACCGGCATCAGATGCGGCAGCGCCGGCTCGTCGTAGCCCAGCAGGCGCATCGCGCGCACCGCACGCCGCAGCATGCGGCGCAGCACGTAGCCACGTCCCTCGTTGCCGGGGGTGACACCGTCCCCGATGAGCATGAGAGAGGAGCGCACGTGGTCGGCCACGACGCGCAGGTGGACGTCGTCGGGGTGCGAGTCACCAGCGGTGTGGCCCGACCGGGTGCCGTAGCTGCGACCGGTCATCTCGGCAGCCTTCTCCAGGACCGGGTAGACCTCGTCGATCTCGTACATGTTGTCGACGCCCTGCAGGATGCTCGCGATCCGCTCCAGGCCCATGCCCGTGTCGACGCTCTGCGCGGGCAGCGGGCCGGCCACGTCGAAGTCGGACTTCGAGCGCACCGCCGACAGCTCGTACTGCATGAAGACGAGGTTCCAGATCTCCATGAACCGGTCCTCGTCGACCGCCGGCCCGCCGTCCCGGCCGTACTCCTCGCCGCGGTCGTAGAAGATCTCGCTGCACGGGCCGCCCGGGCCGGGCACGCCCATCGACCAGTAGTTGTCCGCCTCGCCGCGGCGCACGATGCGCTCGGCGGGGATCGAGGTGAGCTCCAGCCACAGCTGCTCGGCCTCGTCGTCGTCGCGGTAGACCGTCGCCCAGAGACGCTCCGGGTCGAGGCCGTACCCCCCGGCGTCCTGGCTCGTCGTGAGCAGCTCCCACGCGAAGCTGATCGCCTCGCGCTTGAAGTAGTCGCCGAAGGAGAAGTTGCCGTTCATCTGGAAGAAGGTGCCGTGCCGCGAGGTCTTGCCGACCTCGTCGATGTCACCGGTGCGCACGCACTTCTGCACGCTCGTGGCGCGGTCCCAGGGCGCCGTCTCCTGACCGGAGAAGTACGGCTTGAAGGGGACCATGCCCGCGTTGACGAAGAGGAGCGTCGGGTCCTCGTGGATCAGCGGGGCGGAGGGGACGACCGTGTGCCCCTTCGCCTCGAAGAAGGTCAGCCAGCGGCGCCGGATCTCGGCAGTTTCCATGGGTGTTCGCGTCCAATCTGGTGGTGCAGGTCTGTGCTGCAGGATCTCGGGCAGGAGCGAAGGGGGCGACCGGCGCGTCAGGCGCGGGCCGACCCCGAGGTAGCTCGCCGGGCGATGGTCCGCCGCGGCCGTCCGAGAGGCACGGTCATGGCCCCCACCCTACCCGGGCCCGCCGTCCTACCCCTTGCCGCGCAGACGTCCCCGCAGCCAGGCCCACCGCTCCTGCAGCCGCGCCTCGAAGCCGCGGTCCGTCGGCCGGTAGTACGACCGCTCGGCCAGCTCGGCGTGCAGGTCGTCGGGCAGGTACTGCTGTGCCGCCACCGCGTCCGGCTGGTCGTGCGCGTAGACGTAGCCCTCCACCTTCGCTCCCCCGCTGGCACCGGCCGCACGGTCGGAGGCCTGGGTGTACCCGCTGCCGCGCAGGTGCGGCGGCACCGCCTGGACCTTGCCGGCCCGCACGTCGGCGACCGCCTCGTTGATCCCCGTGTAGGCGGCGTTGGACTTGGGGGCCAACGTGTTGTGCACGACCGCCTGGGCGAGGATGATCCTCGCCTCCGGCATGCCGATCTGGGCGACGGCGTGCATGGCCGCGACAGCGGTCTGCAGCGCGGTCGGGTCGCCGAGGCCGACGTCCTCGGACGCGGAGATGACGATGCGCCGGGCGATGAACCTCGGGTCCTCGCCCGCCTCGAGCTGCCGGGCGAGGTAGTGCAGCGCCGCGTCCACGTCGGACCCGCGCATCGACTTGATGAAGGCGGAGGCGACGTCGTAGTGCTGGTCGCCCGTGCGGTCGTAGCGCACCGCGGCACGGGCCACCGCCTGCTCGACGTGGGCCAGGGTGAGCGGCACCGTCTCCGGTGTGCCCGGCCCGAAGGGGACGTCGCCGGCGGCCACGCCGGCCGCGGCCTCGAGGGAGGTGAGCGCGCGACGGGCATCACCGCCGGCGATCGCGACGAGGTGGTCGCGGGCGTCGTCGGCGAGGTCGTACCCGCCGGCCAGGCCGCGCTCGTCGGTGAGGGCCGCGTCGATGACCTCCGCGACCTCCTCCCGGGTCAGGGAGTCGAGGGTGACGAGGATCGAGCGGGAGAGCAGCGGCGCGATGACCGAGAAGCTCGGGTTCTCCGTCGTCGCCGCGACGAGGACGACCTCGCGGTTCTCGACGCCGGGCAGCAGCGCGTCCTGCTGCGCCTTGGAGAACCGGTGGATCTCGTCGAGGAAGAGCACCGTCTGCCGCCCGTACATCGACCGGTTGGTCGCGGCGCGCTCCATCACCGCGCGCACGTCCTTGACGCCGGCGGTCACCGCCGACAGCTGGACGAAGTCACGGTCGGCGGCCGTCGCGACGAGGTGCGCGAGCGTCGTCTTGCCGGTCCCCGGCGGCCCCCAGATGATCGCCGACATCGGTCCGGCGACGGCGTTGGCGCTGCCCTCCACGAGGCGTCGCAGCGGCGAGCCGGGACGCAGCACCTCCCCCTGGCCGCGCACCTCGTCGAGGTTGCGGGGGCGCATCCGCACCGCGAGCGGCGCGTTGAGGTCCGCCCCGGGCGACGCCGCGTCGTCGGAGGCAGAGGCGAAGAGATCGTCGGGCACCACAGGTGGCACGCTATCCCGGTGAGCCAGACCGTCCCCATGTCGCACCTGCTGGAGTGGAGCGGCGGCGACCCGGTCGTGCGGGCCGAGGCCTCGTCCGACGTCGAGGTCCCCGCCCTCGCGATCCGCGCCGGGGCGGCGTGGGCGCTCGCCTTCGTCCGCCCGACCCACACCCACGGCGTCGCGATCATGCTCCGGGGCGACCACGCGGCCCTGCGCGAGCTGGCGGGGTCCGCACCCTTCGCCTCGTGGGTGGACCGGGCGAGGGCGAAGGGGGCCACCTCGGTCACCCTGCCCCGCGGTCTGGAGGACCTCGGCGGGCTGCTCGGGGCGGTCGGTGGCCGCTGGGAGTTCATGAGCACGCGGACCGCGCCGGCCACCGAGCCCGTCGAGGGCCTCGTCGAGCTGGGGCCGTCGGAGCGCGACGAGGTCCAGGCCCTGCTCGACATGCACAACCCGGGGACCGACGGGCAGCCCTTCGCCCGCGCGGGGCAGCGCTGGCTCGGTGCCCGCGACGCGGCCGGCGCCCTGCTCGCCGTCGGCTGCTGCGAGCGCGAGCGCTCGGGCGCACCGGTGCTCGCCGGCATCACGACGGTGCCCGCCGCCCGCGGCCGTGGGCTCGCGCGGGCGGTCACGACCGAGCTGACCCGGGCCGCCGTCGCCGAGCACGGGTGGTGCACGCTGGGGATGTACTCGCACAACGACCGGGCACGACGGATCTATCTCTCGCTCGGCTACGAGGTGCACGCGGAGTGGACCAGCGGGAGGTTGGCATGAGCGCGGTCGGCGAGCTCCTGCGACCCCTCGTCCGCTGGAACCCCGGCCCCGTGCGGCGCTGGATCGCCCTCAGGGCGGCGACGGCCGCGGCGGTCCCGATGGTCCTCATCTCCCTCCTCGACAACCACCACGATGCCTTCATGGCCGGGTTGGGGGTCTTCGCCGTCCTCTACGGGGCCGGTGGACCGGTCCGGCGCCGGTTCCGGACCATCCCGCTCGCCGGTCTGGGGCTGCTCCTCGCGATCGGCATCGGCATCCTCACCGCGGGCCACGCACTCCTCGGCATCCTCGCGATGGCGGTGGTCGCGACCGTCGCCGCCCTGCTGACCTACACCCTCGGCATCGGGCCGCCGGCCGCGTTCTTCTTCGCCCTCGATCTCGGCATCGCCCACCTCGCGGCGACCGGCGGAGCCGATCCCGGCAAGGTGCTCGGTCTCGCCGCCATCGGCGTCCTGTCGGCGATCGTCGTCGGGACCTCGGATGCGTGGTTCCGCGTCACCGGCATCGAGGAGGCCGCGGTCAGCGCCGCCGAGGGGGCCGTCGACGCCTACGTCCGGGAGACGGACCCGGCGGCCGTCCCCGCGGCCCGCCGGACCGCCGCCGGGGCCCTCAGCCGGGCCTGGACCGCCGTGACCGACGGTGGCACCGAGGAGGCCTTCGCGGGGCGGCTCCAGCGTGTCAACAACCGCTACGCGAGCACGGTCGCCAAGGCGGTCGGCGGGACCGACACCGAGGTGACCGCGGAGATGGCCCTGCACCAGGCCGCGAGCGTGCGGCAGGTCTCCCTCGGGCGCCCCCGCGCCTCGTGGTCCCTGCGCCAGGCCCTGCGCTGGCCGAGCGAGGACCTGCTCGTCGCCGCCCGCGTCGCGGCGGCGACCCTCCTCGCGGGCGGCTTCGCCCTCCTGCTCGACAACGCCCACGCCTACTGGGCGGCCGGGTTCGCCGTCCTCGTCGTGCAGACGGGCGGGACCCGGGTCTCGCAGCACCACCGGGCCCTGCAGCGCACCGTGGGCACCGCCACCGGGCTCGTCCTCTTCGCCGCGGTCCTCTCGCTCGACCTCAGCCACTGGTGGCTCGTGGCGGTCGTCATCGTCTTCCAGGGCATCGTCGAGCTGCTCGTGACGCGCAACTACGCGATGGCGGTCACCTTCATCACCCCGCTCGCGCTGGTGATCTCCTCACGGCTGACGGCGATGGACACGGAGACGATCGTGCTCGACCGCGCCCTCGACACGCTCATCGGCGTGGGGTCGGCGGTGCTCGTCCTCTTCGTCAGCGGTCGCCTCGGCCGGCCGGAGCTGCTCCTGCGGGCCCACGGGCGTCGGGTCGTCCTCGCCCTCGACGACGTGCTCGCGGACCTCGCTGAGCGTCGGACCCGCACGGACGCCGGGATGGCCGCCCACCTCGACCACTGCCGCCAGCTGTACGTCGAGCTCATCGGCTCCGACGTCGTGGCCACGCGGGCCGTCGCCGACGCCCCCCGGGCGGTCGCCCCGTACCGGGAGATGGAGCAGCTGCTCGCCGCCATCGGCTACCAGGTCCTCGGTGCGGCGTGGAACCCGCGCGTGCGCGGGCAGCGCGAGCTCATGGCGCAGGCGCGCGAGGCCCTCACGGGCCTCACCGACCACCCGGTGACCCGGCACCGGCCGGCGGAGGCGATCACCGCCGACCTGCGTCGGGTCCACGCGATCCTCGCCGGGGCCTGACGTGACCCGCACGAGTGCGGGACTGCTCCCCTTCGTCCGGGGCGAAGGGGGGAGCGCGCACGTCTTCCTCGGGCACATGGGCGGCCCCCTGTGGACCAGGCGGCCGCGCGGCTGGACGATCGTCAAGGGCGAGCACGGGCCGGACGAGCAGCCGCTCGCCGCGGCCGAGCGCGAGTGGCTGGAGGAGACCGGGGCTCCGGCACCGGCTGGTGACCGTGTGCCGCTCGGCGAGATCCGCCAGTCCGGCGGCAAACGGGTCACGGCGTGGGCGATCGAGGTCGGCGCGGCAGCTGACGTCGTCTTCGTCGAGAGCGGCGTGTTCGAGATGGAGTGGCCTCCGCGATCCGGCCGGCGGCAGAGCTTCCCCGAGCTCGACCGCGCGGGGTGGCACGACCTCGACAGCGCCCGGGAGCTCGTGGTGGCCGCGCAGACGGCCTTCCTCGACCGGCTCGTGGAGCTGCTCGGCGACTGACTCAGATCGAGTGGGAGGCGAGCCCCGGCACGAGCGGGGTGAGGCCGTGGACGAGGCCGGCGGCGCCCGAGGCGGGGTCGTGCAGCACCGCCCGGATCCCGACGCCGCGGGCGGCCGCGACGTTGACCGGCACGTCGTCGACGAACCCGACCCGCTCCCCCGGCAGGTCGAGGTCCTGCAGGATGTGCTCGAAGAAGGTGGGGTCGGGCTTCATCGCGCCGAGCTCGCTCGAGTAGTAGGAGCCGTCGACGAGGTCGTCGTAGCCGCGCACCTCACGCATGTGCCGCACCCGGTGGTCCTGCTGGTTGGTCGCGAGCATGCACGGCACGCCGAGCTCTCGGACCGCGGTGAGCACCGCCACCGCCTCCGGGTCGAGGTCGAACTGCTCCCAGATCGCCAGCAGGTCCTCGACCGTCAACGGCAGGTGCGTGCGCCGCCGGCCCTCGTGCCGCAGCAGCTCCTCGAGGACCTCGCGCAGCGACCGCTCACCGCGCAGGGCGGGCAGCTCGGCCTCGAAGACCTGCTCGGCGAAGCCGGGGCCGACCGCCCCGTCGAGACGGGCGCGCCAGTCGAAGCGTCCGTGCTGCAGGACCCCATCGCAGTCCCACAGCAGCACCTCGACCGGCTCGCCCATCGATCAGGCGCCTGCCTGCTCCGCGTCCTCGTCGCGGCGCGGCGTGGCGTCGATGCCCGCCTCCTTGCGCTGCTCCGGGGTGATCGGCGCGGGCGCGTCGGTCAGCGGGTCGTAGCCGCCACCGGACTTGGGGAAGGCGATGACGTCGCGGATGGAGTCGGCACCCAGGAGCAGCATGCAGATGCGGTCCCAGCCGAAGGCGATGCCGCCGTGCGGCGGGGCGCCGAACTTGAAGGCCTCGAGGAGGAACCCGAACTTCTCCTGCGCGGACTCCTCGTCCAGGCCCATGACCTTGAAGACCCGCTCCTGCACGTCCTTGCGGTGGATACGGATGGACCCGCCGCCGATCTCGTTGCCGTTGCAGACCAGGTCGTACGCGTAGGCGAGAGCCGGCCCCGGGTCGGAGTCGAAGGTGTCGAGGAACTCCTCCTTGGGGCTGGTGAAGGCGTGGTGGACCGCGGTCCACGCGCCGGCACCCACCGCGACGTCGCCCGCGGCCACGGCGTCGCCGGCCGGCTCGAAGAGCGGGGCGTCGACGACCCACAGGAAGGACCAGGCGCTGTCGTCGATGAGCCCGCACCGCTGGGCGATCTCCTGGCGGGCGGCACCCAGGAGCGCGCGGGCGGCCCGGGGGGTGTCCGCGGCGAAGAAGATGCAGTCGCCGGGCTCGGCACCGACGTGGGCGGCCAGACCGGCCTTCTCGCTGTCGGAGATGTTCTTGGCGACGGGGCCACCGAGCTGGCCGTCCTCGCCGACGGTGACATAGGCCAGGCCCTTGGCCCCGCGCTGCTTCGCCCACTCCTGCCAGGCGTCGAACTGCCGACGCGGCTGGCTCGCGCCGCCCGGCATGACGACGGCGCCGACGTGGTCGGCCCTGAAGACCCGGAAGGGGGTCTCGGCGAAGTACTCGGTGCAGTCGACGAGCTCGACGCCGAAGCGCAGGTCGGGCTTGTCGGAGCCGTAGCGCTCCATGGCCTCCGCGTAGGTCATCCTCGGGAAGGGGGTGGGCAGGTCGACGCCGATCGTCGCCCAGACCGCCTTGGCGATCGCCTCGCCGAGCTCGATGACGTCGTCCTGCTCGACGAAGGACATCTCGATGTCGAGCTGGGTGAACTCCGGCTGCCGGTCGGCGCGGAAGTCCTCGTCGCGGTAGCAGCGCGCGATCTGGTAGTAGCGCTCCATGCCGGCGACCATGAGCAGCTGCTTGAACAGCTGCGGGCTCTGCGGCAGCGCGTACCACTCGCCCGGCGCGAGGCGCGCGGGGACGAGGAAGTCCCGGGCACCCTCGGGCGTGGACCGCGTGAGGGTCGGCGTCTCGATCTCGACGAAGTCGCGCTCGGCGAGCACCGAGCGGGCAGCAGCGTTGACCTTGCTCCGCAGACGCAGGCCGGCGCCGGCGCTCGAGGCACCCGGGCGGCGCAGGTCGAGGTAGCGGTGCTTCAGGCGCGCCTCCTCGCCGACGCTCACGCGCTCGTCGATCTGGAAGGGCAGCGGCGCGGCCTCGGAGAGGACCTCGATCGTCGTCGCGACGACGTCGACCTCGCCGGTCGGCAGGTTGGGGTTGACGTCCTTGGGGTCGCGCGGGGTGACCTCGCCGACGACCTTGATGACGTACTCGTTGCGCAGGTCGTGCGCCGCACCGGTGAGGACCTCGTCACGGGCGACGACCTGGGCGACGCCCGAGGCGTCCCGCAGGTCGAGGAAGGCCACGCCGCCGTGATCGCGTCGGCGACCCACCCATCCGGTGAGCGTGACGGTCTGGCCGGAGTGCTCGGCACGCAGTGTGCCGGCTTCGTGGGTGCGGAGCATGACGTCCTATCGCGAGGGGTGGTTCTCGGCCCGGCGGGCGCCCGGCCACCGCTCATCCTACGAAGGAGCGAGGTGCCTCGGCGAACCCGTGGCCCGCACGGACGGGTCAGCGGTGGGCGGGGTGCTCCGGCCACGGGCTGTCGGCCGGACGAAGGGAGACCCACCCGCCCTCCCGCGCGACCCGGGCGGCCAGGGCCGCGACGATCAGGGTCGAGTTGTGCACCCGTCCCGCGAGCACGGCCTCGGCCACCTCGTCGAGCGGGACCCGGCGGTACTCGAGGTGGGCCTCCTCGCCGTCGCGCGCGTGGCGCTCGCCCTCGGGCACCTCGTGCAGGCCGCGGGCCAGGTAGACCCGGATCGCCTCGTTCATCCCGCCGGGCGAGGGGAAGTAGTCGACGAGGACCCACCACTCGTCGGCGGTGACGTCCGCCTCCTCGAGCAGCTCGCGCTGCGCCCCGACGAGTGGGTCCTCGCCCGCGACGTCGAGCAGTCCGGCGGGGACCTCCCACTCGTGGGCGGCCACGGGGTGGCGGTACTGCCGGATGAGCAGCGCCCGGTCGTCCTCGTCGAGGGCGAGGACGGCGACGGCGCCCGGGTGGTCGACGACCTCGCGCACGAGGGTCTGTCCCTCGAGCTCGAAGGTGTCACGGCGCACGTCCCACACCGCACCGTCGAAGACGACCTCGCTGGCCGTCACCGACAGGCTGACCAGCTCGTCCCGCAGCCTCCCGTCCTCGACCATCAGCCGGCGGAGTCGCTGGTGGCCGCTGCCGGCGCCGTCTCGTGGCTCGGCTCGACCTCGACGAGTCGCGCGTCCTTCTGCGCCTGGACGGCCGCGCCGATGAGCCCGGCGAAGAGCGGGTGCGCCTTGTCCGGGCGGGACTTGAACTCGGGGTGCGCCTGCGTCGAGACGTAGTACGGGTGCACCTCGCGCGGGAGCTCGACGAACTCGACGAGACCGAGCTGAGGATGCGTGCCGCTCACGACGAGACCGGCCTGCTCGAGCTGGTCGAGGTAGGTGTTGTTGACCTCGTAGCGGTGGCGGTGGCGCTCGGTGACCTTGGTCGTGCCATAGGCCTGCGCGGTGACCGAGCCCTCGCGCAGGTCTGCGGGGTAGGAGCCCAGACGCATCGTGCCGCCGAGGTCTCCCGCGCCGTCGACGAAGGACTTCTGCTCCTCCATCGTCGCGATGACCGGCGCCGAGGAGTCGGAGTCGAACTCCGTGGAGCTCGCGCCCTGGATCCCCGCGACGTTGCGGGCGTACTCGATGACCATGCACTGCAGGCCGAGGCAGATGCCGAGCGTCGGCACGTGGTTCTCCCGGGACCAGCGCAGGGCACCGAGCTTGCCCTCGATGCCGCGCACGCCGAAGCCTCCGGGCACGAGGACGGCGTCGACGCCACCGAGCGCCCGCGCGGCACCGGCCGGCGTCTGGCAGTCGTCCGAGGGGACCCAGCGGATGCGGACCTTGGCGTCGTTGTGGAAGCCACCGGCACGCAGGGCCTCGGTCACCGACAGGTAGGCGTCGGGCAGGTCGATGTACTTGCCGACGAGGGCGACCTCGATCTCGTGGCGCGGGTGGTGGACCCGGCGCAGCAGGGTGTCCCAGCTGTCCCAGTCCACGTCGGTGAAGTTCAGGCCCAGGCGCCGGATGACGAAGGTGTCGAGGTGCTCCCGGTGCAGGACCTTGGGGATGTCGTAGATGCTCGGGGCGTCGACGCAGGCGGCGACGCCGTCCTGCTCGACGTCGCAGGACATCGAGATCTTGCGCTTGATGTCGGCGCTGATCTCGCGGTCGGCGCGCAGGACGAGCGCGTCGGGCTGGATGCCGACCTGGCGCAGCGCGGCCACGGAGTGCTGGGTCGGCTTGGTCTTCATCTCGCCGCTCGGCGCGATGTACGGCACGAGCGAGACGTGGAGGAAGAAGCAGTTGTCGCGGCCGAGCTCGTGGCGCACCTGGCGGGCCGCCTCGAGGAAGGGCAGCGACTCGATGTCGCCGACGGTGCCGCCGATCTCGGTGATGATGATGTCGGGAGCGCTGGAGGCCTCGACGCCGGGGCTGCCGGCCGCGGGCGCACGCATCCGCGAGGTGATCTCGTTGGTGATGTGCGGGATGACCTGGACGGTGTCGCCGAGGTACTCGCCCTTGCGCTCGCGGGCGATGACCCGGCTGTAGACCTGACCGGTCGTCACGTTGGCGGAGCCGTCGTGGTTGGTGTCGAGGAAGCGCTCGTAGTGGCCGATGTCGAGGTCCGTCTCGGCACCGTCCTCGGTGACGAAGACCTCACCGTGCTGGAAGGGGTTCATCGTCCCCGGGTCCACGTTGAGGTAGGGGTCCAGCTTCTGCATCGTGACCCGCAGGCCACGCGCTCGAAGCAGGTGCCCGAGGCTCGAGGCCGTCAGTCCCTTGCCGAGTGAGGAGACGACTCCTCCGGTCACGAAGATGTGTTTCGTCAGTGCCACCACGGGGTTCCAATCTACGTCACATCGGGCAGTGATCGGTACCTGGCCACCCACCGTGTCACGCTCTCCTCGAGCCCGTCCCACGTCGCGGCTCGCGTGCGGGCGCGTTCGGCAGCCGCGGCCGCGCGCTCCGGGTGGTCCAGGACGGCGGCGACGGCGCGGGCGATGGGCGCCGCGGCCTGGTCCTGCGGGCCCTCGACGAGCAGCCCGGCCCCGTCGAGCAGGTCCGGCAAGCCGCCGACCCTGCGGGCCACGACGGGCGTCCCGGCTGCCATGGCCTCCTGGACGACGAGGGCCCGGGCCTCCCACTCGCTCGGCACGACGAGGACGTCGGCGGCCAGCAGCCACGGCGTGACGTCGCGGGCCACGCCGAGCAGGCGCACCGGCCCCGGGTCGGTCAGTGCCTCCTGGCCGGGCCCGACGAGCCCCCACGTGCCGGGTCCGAGCCCCGCCGCCGTCCGCAGCACGTCGATGCCCTTCTGCGGGGCGACCCGGGCGATCGTCAGGACGAAGGGGGTCTCCCCCGCCATCCCGTGCCCCGCCAGGAGCAGGTCACGGTGCGCGGCCCGCCAGGCCGCTCGGTCGGTGGCGAGCAGCCCCGGCACCCGCGGCGAGGGCACCTCCGCCGGCTCCGCCCGCCGGGCGCCGAGCGCTCTCGCGTCGGCGACGAGGTCGCTGCTCGCCCCGGTGACGAGGTCGGCTCGCCGCACGACGAGCCGGGCGGCCGCCTCCCCCGCGAGCCGGCGCGGCGAGGTCCCCGAGCCGCGGACGGGGTTGTGCAGGCTGATGACGAAGGGGGTCCCCCGCGCCGCGGCCGAGGCGACCAGCCCCGCCCGGAACCCGTGGGCGTGGACGACGTCGGCCCCCCGGGCCAGGTCCCGCACGGCGCGTGGGGTGAGGGGCGCCTCCCCCGGCAGGTCGAACCGCTCGCGGGTCCCCGGGTCGGTGGCGACGACGACGTCGTGGTCGGCTGCGCGCAGCCCGGCGGCGAGGTCGGCGACGTGCGTCCCGATCCCTCCGGAGGCGCTCGCCAGGCAGAGCAGGATCCTCATGGGCTCATCCTCCCTTCGTCCGCCGTGCCCCGGGCAGTCGGGCACGCAGGCCGGGGTCGAGTGCGGCCCCCACGAGCAGCACGCCCGCGGCGACGGCGGCGGCGGCGAGGCCCCCGGCGACGGCGACGAAGGGGGTCTGCTCGGGCCAGTGACCACGACCGAGGAGGTGGACGAGCAGCCCCGCGCCGAGGGCGAGCCCGGCGAGGGCGAGGGCGCGCGGCAGCCCGGCGACGGCCTCGGCGCCCCAGTCGTGGCGCACCCGCAGCAGCAGGCCCAGGCCCGCGAGCGCCATGCCGAGCGTGGACGCGAGCCCGAGGACCACGAGGGTGCGACGGGCCCCGTCCTGGGAGCCGAGGACGAGCAGCGGCACGACGGCCGCGACGAGCCACCCCCCGGCCATCGTCAGCCCGGCGAGCAGTGCCCGGCCGCGCGCGTAGAGCGCCCGCAGGGCCACGGCGCACAGCGCGAAGGCGACGAGTCCCGGCACCATGGCGATGAGCGCCTCGGGCATGGCGGCGAGGGCCGTGGACCCCTCGCCGCCCCGGTCGATGGCGGTGAACACCCGGCCGATCGGTGCGGCGGCAGCGACGAGCCCGGCAGCCGCGGCTGCCGAGAGCACGACGACGGCGCGCAAGGAGGCCGCGAGGGTGCGGGCGGCCGAGCGCTCGGCCGCGGCGCCGCCGGCCGCCGCGAGCACGGGGAAGACCGCCGTCGCGACGGGGACGGCGAGGACCGCGTAGGGCAGCAGGTAGAGGGCCTGGACGTAGTTCTGCACGACGAGCGCCCCGTCACCACCGGAGCGGTTGGCCACCCGCAGGGTGACGACGACCGTGACCTGCTGGGCGAGCAGTGCCGCCACCCCGGCCCCGGCGAGGGTCCGGGCACGCGCAGCGGTCTCCGGCGCGAGCGCCCAGCGCGGCCGCAGACGGATCCCGTGCCGGGCGGCGGCCGCGAGCAGGGGCACGGACAGCGCGACGACGCCGAGGGTCGTGCCCCCGCCGAGGAGCAGCAGCTCGCGGACCGTCACCTCGCCGGGCGCGGTAGCGGCCGGGACCGTGAGGGCCCAGAGCACGTAGGTGGCGATGACGACGAGGCTCGACAGCAGGGGGGCGAGCGCCGCGGCGAGGAACCACCGGTGGGCCTGGAGCACACCGCTGACGACGATCCCGAGACCGTAGAGGACGATCTGCGGGCTGAAGAGGACGAGTAGTCGCGTGCCGAGCCCGACGGCACCCTCGACCGCCCCCTCGAGCCCGCCGAGGAGCGCCCGGCTGATCAGCGGGGAGGCCAGCGCGACGAGGGCCGCCAGGGGCAGCAGGACGACGACGGCCCGGGTGAGGAGCGCGGAGGCGACGTCGTCCGCGCCCTCTGCCGGGCCGTCCCCGATCCGCGAGGCGACGAGCGGCACGACGACGGCGGCGAGGATGCCGCCCGCGGCGATCTCGTAGACGACGTTGGGCACGGTGTTGACCGTCTGGTAGACCGTCCCGACGCCGGCCGCGCCGACGGCCCAGGCGAAGACGACCCACCGCAGGAAGCCCACGACCCGCGCCGCCGCGGTGACGAGCGCGACGGTGCCGGCGTCCCGGGCGACCCGGCTCACCGAGGTCGGCCCCAGGCGTCGAGCTCCCGCAGCACGGGTGTCGACTCGATGACGCGGGTGAAGCTCACCCGCTCGGAGAGCAGGGTGAGCCCGGTGACCGTGGCTGCGGTGGCGAGCCGGCCGCGCGGTCCGAGCCCGCGCACGAGCGCCAGGCCGAGCAGTGCGCCGAGCGCGTTGGCCCCGCAGTCGCCGAGCATGGACTCCCCGGCGAGGTCCTCGGGCAGCAGGCCGGCGCCGGTCCCGACGAGGGCACCGGCCAGGGGTCGCGAGCGGGTGGGCAGGAGGAGCAGCCCGCCGGCCGCGGTCGCCACCTTGAGCGCGCGGCCCGGACGCAGGTCGAGCAGGTTGACGAGGTTGGCGGTCCCGGCGATGACGACGGTGTCCACGGCGGTCTGCCCGAGGCGGGACGAAGGGGGTCCCCCCGCCCGCTGCTCCGTCGCGGCGGTGACGAGCGCGACGGCCCCGAGGCCGAGGACCTTGAGCGCGCCGGTGGTGACGCGTCCCGCGCGCAGGGCAGCGAGGTGCCCCCGCAGTCCCTTGGTCGCGGTGTCACCGACGAGGTCGTCGAGTGCTCCGAGCAGTCCGGGGACGAGGACGACGGCGCCGGCGGGGCCGCGGTGGTGCGGTGTCGCGGCCACCCCGGCGAGCGCGCCGAGGACCGCGGCCGGACCCTCGAGCAGGGTCACCGCCCGGCCGGCGTGGTTGGTGCGCTCCCAGGGTCGTCCCCAACCGGGGGGCAGCCCCCGGCGGGCGGTGACGAGCGCACGGGCGCCCGCCGCGGCGACGAGCGTCGGCGTGGTCACTGGAAGGTGGGGACGGGGAGGGCGGCACCCGCGCCGGTCCCGTAGTGGCCCGATTCGCCGGTGAGCTGCTCGACGAGGGCGAGCACGATCGCGGCGCGCCCCATGGGGACGGCCGGGTCGTCCACGGTGGAGACGCCCTCGGCGAGGCTCCCCTGCAGGCGGGCCATGGTCACCGGTGAGGAGTCGCTCGTGCCGTCGGCGGCCTCGTCGGCGGCGAGGACCGTGCCCTGGGCGTGGGTCTCGATGAGGTGGGTCAGCGCGACCCACACGCCGGAGGTGCCCTCCGCCTGGCGATCGACGGTGTCCGTGTCGGAGGAGTCCTCGGCGGAGACCGGGCCACCCACGACGACGACGAGGTCGGCCGCGTCCGGGGTCTCGTCGGGGCCGTCGACCAGCCCGGCGTCCTTCAGCTGCGTCCACGCCTGCTGCCGCTGCTCGCGCGAGACGCGGTCGCCGCCGTCCCGCGGCGACCGGGTGCCGGTGAGCACGACGGCGAGGGCCTGGTCGATGCGCTGGCCGCCGTCCGGGACGGCGGCGCTCACACCGAGGTCGCGCAGGGCGGCCTCGCCGGTCGCGCTGCGGCTGCTCACGGTCTCGTCGGCCGTCGAGGCCCAGGTGGCGCTCACCTCGACGGGCTCCTCGACCGTCGCGCCGGCGTCCTCGAGGGTCTCGCGCAGCGCCTGGACGTCGTCGTCGGCGCCCTCGGGCAGGCGCACGAGGGCGACGGTGCGATCGCTCAGGCGTCCCTGGACGACGAGGGGGAGGGTCTGCTCGTCGTAGGTGTCCCTGGCCTCGATCGCGGCGCGCTGCTCGTTGCCGTCCGCGCGCAGGGCCTCCTTCTCCTGGCGGAGCTTGGTCACCTCGCCGGAGAGCGTGCTGCCGATGTTGTCGTTGAGCGGGCCCGCCCCGAGCACGATCCCGATGGACAGGGCGATGAGCACCGCGGCCAGGGAGACGAGGTGGTACCTGAAGTCGATCACGTGATGAGTCCTTCGACGAGGGCCCACAGGTCGTCCCAGCGGGCCCCCAGCAGTTGCAGGGTGGCCTGTCCGGTCGGGGTCGCCCAGAGGGCGACGAAGAGCGAGATGAGGCAGACGATCCCCAGACCGATCAGGGACCACGACGATATCCGGGTCCGGTAGAGGCGGCTGACCCCCTTGGCGTCGATGAGCTTGCTGCCGACGCGCAGGCGGGTGAGGAAGGTGCTCGACATGCCGGCCCGGCCCTTGTCGAGGAACTCGACGAGGGTGGCGTGCGTGCCCACGGCGACGATCAGCGAGGCGCCCTTGTCGTCGGCGAGCAGCATCGCGATGTCCTCGCTGGTGCCGGTCGCCGGGAAGACGACCGGGGTCACCCCGAGCGCCTCGACGCGGGCCTCGCCGGGGGCCCGGCCGCTCCGGTAGGCGTGGACGACGACCTCGGCGCCGCTGGTCAGGACGACGTCCGAGACGGAGTCCATGTCGCCGACGATGAGGTCGGGCCGGTGCCCGGCCTCGACGAGCGCGTCGGCGCCCCCGTCGACGCCGATGAGGACCGGCTTGTACTCGCGGATGTAGTGGCGCAGGGCCGCGAGGTCCTCCTTGTAGTGGTAGCCGCGCACGACGATGAGGACGTGCCGGTCCTGCATGCTCGTCGAGATCTCCGGGACGCCGACGCCGTCGAAGAGGAGGTCACGCTCCTGGGTGATGTACTCCATCGTGTTCTTGGCGAAGTCCTCGAGCTGCTGGCTCAGCCCGGTCCGCGCGGCCTCCATCGCGAGCGCGAGCGCCTCGTCGTCCCAGAGGCGGCCGATGATCGTGTCGTCCGCCGACACGTGGAGCGTGTCGCCGTCCACGCCGACGGTCGTCCCCTCCTTGAGACGGCCGAGCAGCTCCTCGTCGTCGACGTCCAGGAGCGGGATCCCGGCGTCGAGGATGATCCGGGGTCCGACGTTGGGGTAGCGCCCGCTCGTCGAGGGACTGGCGTTGACGACCGCCGCGGGGCGTCGGGCGACGAGGGCCTCGCCGCTCACCCGGTCGATGTCGACGTGGTCGATGACCGCGATGTCGCCGGGCCGCAGCCGCTTGGTGAGGTCCTTGGTGCGTCGGTCGACCCGCACGGGTCCGTTGGTGCCGGGCAGGGCCGGCTCACGGGTCGTGTCGCGGGTCAGTCGGATGGCCATCCGGTGCATCGTCCCATGAAGCCGCGGGGATTCAGCGACGGCACTGCTCCAGCAGCTCGCGGGCGTGGCTCAGGCCGACGCTCGTGTCGTCGCCCCCCATCATCCGTGAGAGCTCCCCCAGCCGGTCGTCGCCGTCCACGGCCCGCACCCCGCTCGAGGTGATCTGGTCGCCGTGCGCCTTGTGCACGACGAGGTGCCGGTCGGCGTGCGCGGCCACCTGGGCGAGGTGGGTGACGACGATGACCTGGCTCGTGCGGGCCAGGGCGGCGAGGCGCGCGCCGACGTCGAGGGCCGCGCGGCCACCGATGCCGGCGTCGACCTCGTCGAAGACGTACGTCGGCACCCGGTCCTGCGCGGACCCGGCGGTCGCGACCTCGATCGCCAGCATGATCCGGCTGAGCTCACCGCCCGACGCGGCCTTGGCCACCGACCGGGGCTCGGTCCCCCGGTTGGCGGCGACCCGGATCTCCACGACATCGGCTCCGTCGGCGCCGACGCGGATGGCCTCGGCCCCCTCGACGTCGACCTCGACCGCGCCCTCGTCGCTGCGCGGGTCGACGGCCACCTGCACGCGTGCCCTGGCCATGCCCAGGTGGGAGAGCTCCTCCTCGACGGTGGTGGCCAATCGGCCGGCTGCCTCGGTCCGGGCAGCGGTGAGCGCGGCGGCGCGCACGGTCAGCCGCGTGGCGGCCTCGGCCACGCGGCGGGTCAGCTCCTCGGTGCGCTCGTCGGCGCCGTGGAGGCCGAGGAGTCGCTCCCGGGCCTGGTCGCGGTGGCGAAGCACCGCACCGATGTCCTCGCCGTAGCGCCGCGTGAGCTCGTGCAAGGCGGCACGCCGCTCCTGCACCGCGCCCATCCGGGCAGGGTCGGACTCGATGTCGGCGGTGTAGGCGGAGAGGTCGGCCGCCACCTCACTGGCCAGCACCCCGATCTCGGTGAGGCGTCGGCGCAGGTCCGCCAGGGAGGCGTCGTGCGCGACCAGTCGCTCGAGCTCCTCTCCGGCTCGGGCGACCCGGCCGACCACGTCGTCCCCGTCGAAGCTGTCGGGATCGGACAGCAGGCGGTGCGCGGTCCCGGCGCCGGAGCGCAGGTCCTCGGCGTGCCCGAGGCGCTCGGACTCCTGGGCCAGCTCGCGGTCCTCCCCCGGCCGCGGGTCGACGGTATCGATCTGCTCGAGCTGGTGGGTGAGCAGCTCGATCTCCTGCAACCGGGTGCGTTCGCCCTCGACGAGCCGGGCCAGCTCCCCCTTCGCCTCCTGCCAGGCGCGGTGCGCGGACCCGACCTCGCGAACGAGGCCGGTCACCGGCTCCCCGCCGAAGGCGTCGAGGAGGGCGCGGTGCTGGGCCGGCCGCCGCAGCCGCCACTGGTCGGCCTGCCCGTGGACGGCGACGAGCCCCTCACCGAGGTCGGACAGGACACCGACGGGTGCCCGGCGGCCGCCGACGTGGGCGCGGCTGCGCCCCGCGGCGGAGAGGGTGCGGCTGAGGATCAGGTCGGGCTCGTCGGCGATGCCACCGACGTCGGCGACGACCTCGCGGGCGGGATGGTCCGGGTCGAGCTCGAGCTCGGCCTCCACGACGGCCTCGTCGCGACCGGTGCGCACGAGGCCGGTGTCGGCCCGCCCGCCGAGCACGAGGCCGAGCCCGGTGACGACCATCGTCTTGCCGGCCCCGGTCTCGCCCGTGACGACGGTCAGGCCGGGGTCGAGGGTGAGGGTCGCATCCTCGATGACGCCGAGGTCGCGGATGCGCAGCTCGCGGAGCACGTCAGGCCGAACCTCTCCGGCCGCGCCACCCGTGGACCGACAGGTCGAACTTCGCGACCAGCCGGTCGGCGAAGGGCGAGCGGCTGAGGCGGGCGAGGCGCACCGACTCCTTCGAGCGACTCACCTCGACGCGGGTGCCGGGCGGCAGGTCGACGGCGCGGCGGCCGTCGCACCACAGGACGCCGTGGCCCTCGGTGCCGGGGACGAGCTCGACCGCGAGGTCGGAGGTCGGGGCGACGACGAGCGGACGCGCGAAGAGCGCGTGGGCACTGATCGGCACGACGAGCATCGCCTCGACACCCGGCCACACCACGGGGCCGCCGGCGCTGAACGCGTACGCGGTGGAACCGGTCGGTGTGGCCATGACGACTCCGTCGCAGCCCCACGTCGACAGCGGTCGACCGTCGATCTCGACGGTGAGCACGAGCATCCGCTCGCGCGAGGCCTTCTCGACGGTCACCTCGTTGAGGGCCCAGCTGCGGGCGATCTCCTGGCCGTCCCGGGTCGCGACCACGTCCAGCGCCATGCGCTCCTCGACGATGTACGCGCGGCGCACGATGTGGTCGACGGTCGCGTCGACGTCCTCGCGCTCGGCCTCGGCGAGGAACCCGACGTGACCGAGGTTGACCCCCAGCAGCGGCGCCCCGCTGCCCCGGGCGACCTCGGCGCCGCGCAGGATCGTGCCGTCACCGCCGAGGACGACGACGAGCTCGACCCCCGCTGCAGGGTCCTCGCCGTCGTGGACGACGACCTCCGGGTGCTGGCCGAGCACGGTGTCGGCGAGCTCGCCCGCCGGCAGACGCACCTGGATGCCCTCCGCGGACAGCCGCTCGGCGACACCGATGGCGACCTCGAGGGCCTCGGGGCGAGCAGGGTGCGCGAGCAGCAGCACCTGCCTCGGCTCCGCGGTCATCTCTCCTCCTCGCGGGACAGGTCGTGGGCGATCACCTGCAGAGCCTGCCACGTCGGGCCGACACCCGGTCGGGCGGTGAGGTGCACGAGGTACTCGTGGTTGCCCTCACCCCCGCGCAGCGGGCTGCGCGCCAGTCCCAGCACGGACAGGCCGACCTCGCGGGCGCGCTCGAGCACACCGATGATCGCAGTCTCCCGAGCAGCCGGGTCGGTGACGACCCCCTTGCGACCGAGCCGGTCCCGCCCCACCTCGAACTGCGGCTTGATGAGCAGCACCGCCTCGCCGGTGTCGGTGAGCAGACCGGCCACCTCCGCGAGCACCAGACGAAGGGAGATGAAGCTCAGGTCCCCCACGGCCAGGTCCACGGGGCCACCGATGTCGTCCGCGACCAGCCCGCGGATGGTCGTGCCGCTGCGGTCGGTGACGCGCGGATCCGCGAGGAGCTCCGGCGCCAGCTGGTCATGACCGACGTCGAGGGCGATGACGTGCTCGGCTCCGTGCTCGAGGAGCACCTGGGTGAAGCCCCCCGTGCAGGCGCCGATGTCCAGGCAGCGCTGCCCCCTGACCTGCGGCGTGAAGGCCGTCAAGGCGCCCAGGAGCTTGCCGGCCGCGCGCCCGACCCAGTGATCACCGTCGGAGACGACCGTCAGCCGGGCGTCCGGCCCGACCTGCAGCGAGGTCTTCGTCACCGTCGCGTCGTCGACCCGCACGTCACCGGCGACGACGAGCTCCCGGGCACGCGTCCGACTGCGCGCCAGGCCCCGCTCGACGAGGGCGACGTCGAGGCGAGTGGTCTGCGCCACGGGTCAGGACCCGAGGTCGGACAGGCGCGAGGTCAAGGTGGCGTGCACCGACTCCCCGGCCGCGAGGACGGCGTCCAGGTCTGCGGCATCGACGCCCGCCAGATCGGACAGGGCCGCATCGACGACGAGGTCACCGGTCTGGACGAGCTGACCGGGCTCGTCAGGCATCCGGGAGCACCACGGGGGTCGGGGTCGGCTCCGTCGCCTTCGCCGTGGTCACCTTCGCGCTAGTGACCTTCTTCGGCGTGGCCTTCTTCGTGGCGGCCTTCTTGGTGGCCGTCTTGGTGGCCGTCTTCGCGGCGGCCTTCTTGGCCGGCGTCTTCTTCGCCGGTGCCTTCCTCGCGGCGCTCGAGCTCTTGCGGACCGGCGCCTTCGTCGCCGGGCGAGCGGGAGCGGTGCGACGGGTGGGCGGGGTCGTGGAGACGACCTCCTCCTCGGGCGCGTCGTCGCGGGCCCGCAGCGCCTCGCTCAGCGCGTCGAGGTCCGCCTGCTCCTCGTCGGGCCACGCGCGCTCCGGCGCGTCACCCCGGGCCGGTGGCACCGCACTGGCGACGAGCAGCGTGTCGACGAGCCGCACGACACCGAGGGTGCGGTCGAGGGCGGCCTCGGTGGTCCTGAGGCCCAGGTGGATCAGTCCGCGTACAGGGTCCACGTCGCTCCTTGGGTCGGGGTGGATCCCACGCTACCCGTTCGGGACGAGCCGACCCGCGTCCTGCGCCGTGATCAGACCCGCATCGCGAGCGGTCCACAGTGCGTCGAGCGCGGCGCGCAACAGGTCGGCGCCCGCGCCGACCACCTCGAGCCGGCCACCGCGCGCGAGGCGGGCACGAGCGGATCCGCGCACGTGCCAGCCGTCGTCGACGCCTGCCTCGGGGTAGTCCTCGGCGAGGTCGCGCAGGTCGGTCAGGACGTACTGAGGACGATGGTCGAAGGGGGCCGCCGCCAGCTCCGGGGGTCCGTGGACACCGGTGAGCACCAGGGCCCCTGAGGTACCGGCAGCCTGGGCGCCGGCCATGTCCGTCTCCAGACGGTCGCCGATCGCGAGCACTCGAGCCGGTGGCACCCCCAGGACGTCGGCCGCGAGCTCGTACATCGGCGGGTGCGGCTTGCCGATGACCTCTGGATCACGGTCCACCGCGTTGCGCACGGCGCCCACGAGGGAGCCGTTGCCCGGCGCCGGGCCTCGTTCGGTGGGCAGGGTCAGGTCGTCGTTCGTCACCACCCAGCGCGCTCCGGCGCGGATGGCGTGCGCGGCCTCACCGAGGTCGGCGGCGGTCACCTGCGGGCCGTAACCCTGCAGCACCGCAGCGACCTCCCCTTCGTCCCCGGGCGCCAGTGGCCGCAGACCGGCGTCGCGCAGCGCGACGCCCACCCCGGGGCCCCCGACCGCCAGGACCGCGGTCCCGGCGGGCAGGTCCGTGGCCAGCTCTCGCGCGGCGGCAACCGACGAGGTGAGGACGCGCGCCGCCTCGACCCGTACGCCGAGGCGCCGCAGATGGTCCGCGACGTCCGAAGGGGGTCGCGACGCGTTGTTCGTGGCGTAGACCACGGGCACTGCGAGACGGTTGAGCGCGTCGACCGCGTGCTCCACCGCAACCGCACCGGCGTAGACCACGCCGTCGAGGTCACAGATGATCCCCTCGAAGCCCGCGGAGAGGGGGCCTCCCCTCACGGCTGCGGCGTCTCCCCGCCGTCGCCCACGTCA
>NZ_JBDIVG010000037.1:0-1304 GCF_039631275.1 Janibacter sp. LM | reverse complement strand
CACCGCAACCGCACCGGCGTAGACCACGCCGTCGAGGTCACAGATGATCCCCTCGAAGCCCGCGGAGAGGGGGCCTCCCCTCACGGCTGCGGCGTCTCCCCGCCGTCGCCCACGTCATCGAGCTCCTCGACGTGCACGCCGTCGAGCTCCTCGACGTGCACGCCGTCGAGCTCCTCGACGTGCACGCCGTCGAGCTCCTCGACGCGCTCGACCGCGTCCGTCTCGCCGTCCTGGTCGGCCACCGCCGCCTTGGCGAACCAGGCCCGGGCGTCGTCGCGCCGCCCGACCTCGAGCAGCGCGTCGGCGTAGGCGTACCAGACGCGCGGTGCCCACGGCTTGTTCTTCACCTTGTCCACCTGCCCCTGGAGGGCGAGGACAGCAGCCTGGGGCTGGCCCATGTCACGACGAATGCCGGACCCGACGATGAGCAGCTCGATCTGCTCCTCCTGGCCGAGCTGACGCGCCTCCGGCGAGCCGAGCAGCTCGAGAGCGCGCGCCGGACGGCCGAGCCCACGTTCGCAGTCGACCATGAGCGGCAGCAGGTGCGAGGACCCGCTCAGCCGGCGAACGGTGCGGAACTCCGTGAGCGCACGCGCGTAGTCGCCCATGCGGTAGGCCACGAAGCCAAGCGCCTCACGTGCGGCCGGGACCCGTCCGGCACGCCGCACGGCGGTCTCGGCGTGCGCCAGGGCGCCGTCCAGGTCCTCTGCCTCGAGGAGGGCCGCGACCATCACGAGGTGCTGGGCGACGCCCTCGGCATTCTCCTTGCTCAGGGTGCGCAGCTGCTGCTTGACGCTGCGGTCGATCTCGGCGCCGGTGACATCGGGCGCGATGGCCGGCTCGGGCTTGCGGCCCTCCTTGGGCACCAGCCGGGATCCGCCGCGCTCCTGGTCCTCACGACCCGTGCCTCCACGCTCGGGACGCGAGTCACGCCGGTCCCCGGGTCCACGCTCACCGGCGCGGCGGTCGCGATCGTCTCGTCGGTCGTCACGGAAGGGGCGGCCTTGGCCGCCGTCGCGACGCGGCCGTTCCCCGCTGCCGCCGGGACGGCCTCCGCCGGATCGCTCGGGGCGTCCACCGCCCGGCCGCCCTCCACCGGGTCGGCCACGTCCACCTTGGGGTCGGTTCGACCTCTCGTCCACGTCTGATACCTCTCTAGACCTTGTCCCTGCGAGAGCCACACTCCCGTGGATCGGGGATCAAATGCAAGAAACGCCCTGACAACTCGTCTGTGACGAGCCGACCAGGGCGTTTCTGCTCAATGTTTGTCCGGCTGCGTCCTACTCTCCCACACCGTCACCAGT
>NZ_JBDIVG010000036.1:0-48510 GCF_039631275.1 Janibacter sp. LM | reverse complement strand
TCGGAATCCAATAGCCCGAGCCTCCATCAGACCCAGTGCGGTTCACACCTCTTTCATCCACAGGTCTGCCCGTGGCCACTGGCAATCGTTCGCCGGCCGTTTGGGATGTGACCATGACGCTTCACAAGCTGTCGGCTGGGTCGGGGTACGAGTACCTGACCCGGCAGGTCGCCGCGCTCGACTCGACGGAGAAGGGCGCCACTCCCCTGGCCGACTACTACTCGGCGAAGGGCGAGTCGCCGGGGCGTTGGGTCGGCTCCGGGCTCAGTGGGATCGACGGTCTGGAGGCCGGCGACGTGGTGACGGCCGAGCAGATGAAGCACCTGTTCGGCTCCGGTTCGCACCCGCTCACGGGCGAGCCGCTGGGGGCGGCGTACAGGGTCTACGACAACACCGGCGTCGACGGGTTCAACGCAGAGGTCGCCCGGCGGGCGCGCGTGGTTTCGACAGGCTCAACCAACGGGAAGCCCACCGTACGACGTGCTCGCCCGGGTGCGCTCGGAGGTCGCGCGTGAGCGGTTCGTCACCGACCACGGGCGAGAGCCGAAGACTGCACGGGAGCTGTCGGATGCGCTGGCTCGCTACTCCCGGCCCCGACAGACGGCGGTGGCTGGGTTCGACCTGACGTTCTCGCCGGTGAAGTCGGTGTCCGCGCTGTGGGCGGTTGCGCCCGCCGACGTCACCCGGGCGATCGAGGAGGCGCACGATGCCGCCGTCCGCGATGCGCTTGCCTTCATCGAGCGCGAGGTGCTCTTCACCCGGGAGGGGCGCAACGGTGCCCGGCAGGTCGAGACCCGCGGGCTGGTCGCGACCGCGTTCGCGCACCGCGACTCCCGGGCCGGCGACCCCGATCTGCACACCCACATCGCCGTCGCCAACAAGGTGCAGTCGCGCTCGGGCAAGTGGCTGTCGATCTACGGCAGGGTGCTGCACGAGCACGTCGTCGCCGCGTCGGAGATCTACAACACCGCGCTGGAGCGGCGGCTGGTCGAGGCGCTCGGGGTGGTGTTCGTCGAGCGGCCGAGTGACGCTCGCGACAAGCGGCCGGTGCGCGAGATCGGCGGGGTTCCTGCCGACCTGTGTGAGCGGTGGTCGGCGCGGCGCCAGGCGATCACGGCACGACAGCGGGAGCTGGCGCGGGAGTTCAAGCGGACGCACGGGCGCCCGCCGACGCCAGTGGAGGCGGTGGCGCTGGCACAGCAGGCGAACCTGGAGACCCGGGAGGCCAAGCACGAGCCGAGGTCGTACGCCGAGCAGCGGGCGACGTGGCGGGCCGAGGCGGTTGAGGTGCTGGGCTCGGCGAGGTCGCTCGACAACATGGTGTCCTCGCTCCCCCGCGCTGCGGCTCAACCGTCCGTGACGGCGTCCTGGATTCGTGAGGCAGCGGAGCGAGTCATCTCGGAGGTGGAGTCGCGGCGAGCGACGTGGCAGGTCTGGCACCTGCGGGCCGAGGCGCAGCGGCAGGTGCGCGACGTCGCCGTACCCGCTGACCGGGTGGCCGAGGTCGTCGAGTGGATCGTCGACGACGCCATCGGCCGGTTGTCGGTCAACCTCACCCCCGACGTCGACCCGATCCCCGAGCCCGCCGGGCTGCGGCGCTCGGACGGCATCAGCGTCTACCGGCACACCGGCCGCGACCACTACACCAGCCGCCGCGTGCTGGAGGCCGAGCAACGCATCGTCGCACTTGCTGGACGGTACGACGGGCTGGCGTGGTCGCCCGACGAGGTCGAGCTGTCTGTGCTTGCCGCCGCGCTGGACGACGTACGGCTCAACCGTGGCCAGCAGGCCTTGGTGACCGCGATGGCCACCAGCGGGGCGCGGGTGCAGCTCGCGCTGGCTCCGGCCGGATCGGGCAAGACCACCGCGATGCAGGTGCTGGCGAACGTGTGGACCGAGGGCGGCCGCAACGTGCTCGGGCTGGCGCCGTCTGCGGCGGCAGCTGCCGCGCTCGCCGAGACAACCGGGACGCCGTGCGAGACGCTGGCCAAGCTCACCCACGACCTGGCCCACGTCCCCGACTCCGACCTGGTCAGCTCGATCGGACCGGGCACGCTCGTCGTGATCGACGAGGCCGGCATGGCCGACACCCTCACCCTCGCGTCCGTCATCGAGCTCGCGGTGGCGCGGGGTGCGTCGGTGCGGCTGATCGGCGACGACCGTCAGCTCGCCGCCATCGGCGCCGGCGGACTGCTGCGCGACATCGCTTCCACCCACGGCGCGATCCGGCTCGACGAACTGGTCCGGTTCACCGACTCCGCCGAAGCCGAGGCATCGCTGGTGTTGCGAGACGGCGACCGGGCCGCGCTGGGGTTCTACCTGGACAACGACCGCGTCCACGTCGGCGACGTCGCGTCGTGCCTCGACGACGTGTTCGACGCTTGGTCGCGGGAACGTGCCGGTGGGCGCGACTGCCTGATGCTCGCGCCGACCCGCGAACTGGTGCGTGACCTCAACCTGCGGGCGCAGGCGTCACGGGATGTCACTGGTGCGTCGGTCGGCCTGGCCGATGGCTGCTCGGCGCATCGCGGCGATGTGGTGATCACTCGCCGCAACGACCGACACCTCGGGGTCAGCGGCACCGACTGGGTCAAGAACGGCGACCGCTGGATCGTCACCGACGTGCGGCCCGACGGTGCCCTGTCGGTGCGGCACGCCACCTCGCGGCTGCATGCAACGCTCCCCGCGGAGTACGTGAGCCAGCATGTCGAGCTCGGCTACGCCTCGACCGTCCACACCGCCCAGGGCATTACCACCGACGTCGTCCACGGAATCATCACGGGCATCGAGGACCGCCAGATGCTCTACACGATGCTCACCCGCGGCCGGGTCGAGAACCATGCCCACATCGTGCTCGACAACGATTCGTCGCACGCGCTGCCCTCACCGACGGTCGAGCGAGCAATGACGGCGACCGAGGTCCTCGAAAGCATCCTTGCCCGCGACGGCGCCGCGGTCTCCGCAACGTCGACGCAGGCCCGTGCCACGTCGCCCGCTGGGCAGTTGCAGGACGCCGTCGCTCGGTACGCGGACGCAGTTGCGCTCGCAACGTCCCAGATGCGAGCCAATCCCGACTTCGGCGAGCCTGGTCCGCTCCCCTGGCTCGCCGGCATCCCTTCCGAGGCGGCGTCGCACTCGGCATGGGGCCCGTACCTGGCCGCCCGGTTCCGCCGAGTCTCTTCGCTCGCAGCCGAGGTCGCCGAGGGTCCCGTGCTGCCGGAGTGGACGGCGAAGTACGACGACGTCCTCACCCCGGCGCTCAGGCGCGAACTGGCGGTCTGGCGAGCAGCCACGGGCCTACCCGTCGACGAGCGGACGCTGGCCGGGCCCGTGCCGCACGACGACCGGGAGGCGGCGTACCACCGCAAGCTCACCATCCGGATCAACGCCCGCTACGGCGAGGCCGTGAAGACTTGGGCCGACCGCATCGTTGAGTACGTCGGCAAGCGCGACGAGCAGACCGGAGAGCTCGCGAAGTACCTCGACCAGCTCGCCCGCAAGGGCATCGACGCCGAGCGCCTCCTCGACCTCGCCGCCACAAGGAAGCCGCTGCCCATTGACCACCCCACCGCCGCACTCGGTTACCGGGTCAAGGACCTCGCCACCCAGAGGAAACGCCGTCCAGCCCCGTCCATCGACCCGTTCCCCAGACCGAGCCAGCAGCAGAGCGGCCCGTCGCTGGGGCTGTAGATGGGCGACAGCGTCAGCGCGGCAGATACGATAGAGACATGTCCGAGACAGCAGCGCCTGCCCGGAAGCCGCTCAGCGGCCCCACGGGCCAGCGTGTGGCCGCCCGTCGTGGTGAGCTGCTGGAGGTGCTGCACCGCCATGGCGTCACCAACCCGGAGATCTTCGGCAGCGCCGCACGGGGCGACGATCGCGAAGACAGCGACGTCGACCTCCTTGTCGACTTCCCGGCCGGGACCGACATCATCGACATCATCGGCATCAAGCGGGAACTGGAAGACGTGCTCGGCGTGCCCGTCGACTTGGTGCCGCGCAACGGCCTCAAGGAGCGCGTGCGCTCGCGCGCCGCGAAGGACTTGCTGCCACTGTGAGCCGCCCCGACGCCGACCGCCTCGACGACATCGCCACGGCCATCACATCGATCCGCTCCCATCTCCAACATGGCCCGATCACGGTTGAGATCGTCATGGACGCCGTCGCCATGCGACTCCTGGAGATCGGTGAAGCGGTGAAGGGAATCAGTCCCGAGCTGACAGCGACGGAGCCCGATATCCCATGGAGCGACATCGCGGGCATGCGCGACTTCCTTGCTCACCACTACTTCGCGACGAATCCCGAGATAATCCAGGTCACCCTCGACAAGCGCCTCGCGCCATTGGCCGACGCCGTCGAGCGCATGAAGAGCCTCCTGCCGCCGGAGGGCTGACGGCTTACATCGCCAAATGCCCGCGCTCCGCCTCCTCCCGAATCGCCTTGATCGCACCCGCTGCGTGACGACGGATCGAGCGGGAAGACATCAAGTGGGCTTCCTCCACCAGTTGCGTGACCGACGGCGTCATCAGCCCACCCCGGCCGCGACGCCCCGGAGCGTCGATCTGCTCAGCTGCGTGCGCCAGGTCGAGCAGAAGGTCGCGATCGCCCTCCGCCAGCTTGCCCGAGTCGATCCCGCGCTGGAGGAGATCGGCGAGGACCTCCCTGCGCGCCACCTCGTCGTCCGCGGGTCCGGCCGGGATGGACTCATCGAATGCGTCGACCAGCACCGTCATCGCCCACGCCTCATCACGACGCTTGGCAAGATCGCCGACGCCGAGCTCGGCCATCGACTCCCGGTAGACGCGGTCGAGGATCCTCTTGGCGACGTACCTGTCGTCTGCAGGGTCGTGTTCGCAGATCTGGACCCAGAGCTGGCCGGCCACGACCTCATCGATCTCGTCGGCCAGACGGCTGATGCGGCCGGCGACTCGCGCGGCACCTGGCATCAGGAGCCACGCGAGCGCGACGTACGCCCGTCGGTCGCCCGCGGCAATCCTCCGGAGAGCCGTTAGCACTTGGTCGCGTTGGGTCGGCTCGGCGTCCTGCATCCAGCGCAGCAGGTCCTTCAGGTCATCCACGTCCGGCAGATCAGATGACATCTGCCGCCACCGCGACCACTGGGCTCGTAGTTCTCGCATGTTCGGAGCGTCGAGGTCGTCGACGCCCAGGCGCTTGGCAACGCTCATCACGCTGCTCCTTCCTGTCAGCCCGGGGTTGGGCAACAGGTAGGTGTGCAGGCGTCCCCAGATCGCCGAATAAAGATCTGGCTGGATATGTATGATGCCGGTGTGACGAACTGGAGACCTCAGCCGGGGACGGTGATCGAGGAAGCGCGTCTCGCAAGCGGGCTTGGCCAGTCCGAGCTCGCGGCCCTCGCTGGCACCTCGCAACCAACGCTGTCGGCCTACGAGCGGGGCAAGAAGAGCCCGGGGCTCGCCGTCGCGGAGCGAATCGTGAACGCCGCCGGCTGGAAAATCGCGCTCCAGCCGCGGGTGAGCTTCACCGAGCACCCAGCGCCGCCCGGATTCCGATTCCCGTTCACCGTCCCCGACCGGCTGTGGCGCCTGGAGGCCCCCGCATGCTTCCGCACGATCAAGTTCTTCGACCTCATCGACGACGACGACAAGTTCTGGTGGGACCTCTCCGACCGCGCGGACCGCAAGCTCGTGTACGAACGGCTCCTCACCTACGGGGACGAGCCCAGCCTGATCCACTACCTCGACGGCGCGCTGCTCATCGACCTGTGGAACGAGATGGAGGTGCCTGAGCCGATGCGTACCCACTGGGCCGCGGTCGTCGAGGCCACGGTTCATGCGCCGATCCCAGCTGAGCACGAGCTGGTCCGTCGCGACGAGGACACCAGGCGCACGGCGTTCGACGTCATCAAGCACGCCAACTCCTGACCAGCGCAGCCAAACAACCTGATTCGTCGGATGTGCCCACTACCGTTGGCCTGACCCGAGAAGCCCGAGGAAGTGGCGATGGACAACGAGATTCAGCTCGTCAGCGATGGCGATGGCCTTGCGGTCATCGGCGAGCCGAAGGCTGTCGAGAAGTTCTTGCGCGACGAAGGTGTCTGGGCCATGTCCCAGAGCTTTGACCTGCGGCGGGTCAAGGCTCTCTTGGGTCTCGGCGCCGATATCGCACAGGCAGCATCTGAGTTTTCCGCCATTTCCGGGCGCTGGATCAAGCTGACGGAGGAGTCCGCCCGACTCGTCAAGGAGCACGGTCTCATGGAGACTGACACGGACGGCGTCAGTCACCTCATGATCGGGGTGTCCGGCAGAGTGAAGAGCTGGCTCCAGACTGAGCAAAACATGGGGTCGCTGCTCACCAATCCCGCGGCGCTCTCTGGCGTGGCGGGGGTCATGGCACAGGTCGCTGGCCAGCAGACGATGGCCGAGATCGTGGCCTACCTCGACAGGATCGATACCAAGGTCGATGAGGTCCTCGGCAAGGTTGACGACACTGTCCTGAAGGACATGCGTGGCGCACGCCTTCAGATCAGGCGGGCGATGACGATGCGTGACCGGGAGGGGCGCGTCACGGCCGACGCCTGGTCAGAGGTGCAGAACGCGTCGGGGAAGCTGGCAGATGTGCAGGGCTACGCACTCCTCCAGCTTGAAGCCATCGCCACAAAGATGGAGAGCAGCAAGAACGTTCACGGGATCGCCGCGGCCGCCGAGGACGTCAAGCCTGAGGTCCTGAAGTGGTTGGCGGTCCTGGCTGACACCTTCCAACTCCAGGAGGCTTTCGACGTGCTGGCACTCGACAAGGCGATGGACGAGTCGTCGGAGGTGCTCAACGCGCGGCGGCAGGGCCTCGAAGCCGATCGAGCCGATCGTCTCGAGCTCATCACTGGGCACACCGCCGAACTGCTGGGGCGGATGGATACAGCCGTCGGCCGTGCCAACAAGCGGCTGCCGTTGACCCGCGACAAGTCGCTGTTCATCATCAACGCCGGGAACAGCGTCGGCGCCGATGTCCACGAATTCCTCGGGCTGCTGGGGGTCGATGCGGACCGCCGAGCATGGGAGCCGCGCCCCTTGGCGCCCGTTGTGGAGTTCGGGTCGAAGGCGCTCCAGCAGAGTAAGGACAAGGGGCCGGCCGTCGTGGGCACAGCCGCCTTGGCAGCAACCGCAGTCGGCCTGGGGAGGAAGTACGGAGGCGGCAACCAGGCGTAGGGCGGCGTACTGCGTTCGTCGCGACTCCGTCAAATTCCGCAGGGATTCCGCAGGAGATCCGTTCGAGGCCGAAATCAGCCAACGGTGACCATCGCGCCGGATCGGCGTTTCTGCAGGTCAAACGGCATTTTCGGGAGGTGACCATCACCGGCCAACACGCCCTACGGTGTTCGAGATGTACTTCGACATCTGAGCCCAACCGAGCGTCAGCGAGGTCCGGGTCAGATGTCGAACCATGAACTCAGTGACATCTAGAGCCCACGCCGGCTGAGGAGGTTGCGCAGCAACCGTCTCGAAGGCAATCGGCACATGAAGGGCGGGACCCCCGATCACGGGGGTCCCGCCCTTCGTCGGTGTGTACACACAAGGTCGTCCTGGTGCATCTCGTGGCGGAATCCGCCATGTGGCGCACCGAGACGACCTGTTGTGCACGCGTCACGCAGCGTGGGGCTGGCTCACCCCGTCACCATGATCTGGGCCGCAGCCTCCTTGACCTTTGCATTGGCCCACCGCAGCTGGCGGAGGGTCTCGGGGTGGCAGTCCTGCGCCAGCGACAGCAGCTCGCGATCACGCATCGCCTGCGCGGTCTGCGCGAGGACCTCCCAGTCCAGGGAGACGCCCGCCGCCATCTGGTGCAGGCGGCGCAGGTCGGCCAGGAGGAGGAGTCCCGGCTCGTGGAAGCGACCGGTCAGCTCTGAGGTCTTCTGCTTCAGCCGGGCGGTGAGCGTGGCCTCGTCCTCGGGCTCCGGATCGAGGTCGATGCCGTAGTCCCGCCCGACCTCGGCCAGCCGGCGAACGTGCTCCTGGGACCATCGAGCGATGTCGCGCGCGACGTAGAACACCTCGTGGTCGACCCTTTGCTGGTCGGACAGCCCCAGCAGCGCGGCCGCCACATGGTTCTCGGACCGGTGCAGCTCCTGGATGGCCGCGGCGACCTTGTTGCCGTTCAGGGAGCGGAGCGTGGCGGTGATGTTCATCGTCCGACCTCCTCGTCCAGCAGCCCTTCGTCGGCGAGGGCGTCGGCACCGCCAGTCGTCGGCGAGATCGACGACGAGTCGACCGGACGGGACGCCGTCGTCGTCGGGGCGGGCGCTCGCCTGCCGTCGGCGGCCCGGACACGGTTGGCGGCCGCAGCGGCGGTCTTGAAGATCGGCTGCTTCGAGGCCGGGTCCCAGTCGGTGAGCGTCAGCTCGTTGGCTGCGCGGCCGTGGCCGTCGGGGTGGTCGCCACCGGGGGTGTCCCAGTAGCCGTAGTGGAAGGGCAGGAACAGCACGCCAGCCCGGATGCCGGTGATCCGCAGCCGAGCGGTCACCCCGCCCCGCGGCGTCGTGATCTCCAGGACGTCGCCCTCGGCCCAGCCCTGCGCCCGCGCGTCGCCGGCGGAGGCCTCCACCCACACCTCGGGTGCTGCGGCCTGCAGCTGTGGCGCGCGAGCAGTCTTGGTCCGGGTGTGGAAGTGGTACAGGGTGCGCCCGGTGATCAGCTGGAAGGGGAAGTCCTCGGAGGGCAGCTCGCGGGGTGGGAGGTACTCGGCTGCCTTGATCACCGCCTTGCCCTCGGGGTTGAGGGCCTTGTACTCCGTCGGCGAGACCGGCGCGCCTGTCACCAGGTCACGTCCATAGCTCTCGCAGTACGACGGGTCGGACCAGAACTGCCCGTCGGCGTAGATGCGCTCGACGCCGTCCGGGTGCTCGTCGTTGCACGGCCACTGGATGCCGCTCCCGCCGCGGAGCTTGTCGTAGGTGAGGCCGGTGTAGTCGCATGGACGACCACGGGTGCACTCCTTCCACCCCTCGAAGGCCTCCTCCGGGGTGGTCCACTTGACCAGCGGCGCCCCGTCCTTGTCGCGCAGGTCGAGCCGGCGGGCGTAGTCCAAGAGGATGTCGAGGTCGCTGCGGGCGTCGCCGGGCGGGGCCACCGCCTTGTCGGAGAGGTGCACCGTCCGATCGACATTGGTGAAGGTGCCGGTCTTCTCACCCCAGGTCGCGGCCGGCAGCACGACGTCGGCCAGCTGGGCGGTCTCGGACAGGAAGATGTCCTGCACCACGAGGAAGAGCGGCTCCTGCGACAGGATGCTGCGCATCCGGCCCAGCTCCGGCAGCGACACCGCCGGGTTGGTCGCCGTGACGTAGAGGAAGCGGATCGAGCCGTCCTCGATGTAGCGCATGATCTGCATCGCGTGCGTGGGCGCGGTGTAGTGCGGGATGTCCATCGGATCGATGTTCCACACCTTCGCCAGGTCCTCGATGTGGGCGTCGTTGGACCAGTTGCGGAACGCCGGCAGGTCGCCGTCCGCGCCCGCCTCCCGGGTGTTCTGGGCCGTGGGCTGGCCGTTCATCTGCAGGATCCCGCAGCCCGGCTTGCCGAGCATGCCACGCAGGATGTGGATGTTGTTGACCTGCACCGCCGCCGCAGTCGCCTGGTGGGACTGGTAGAAGCCCTGCAGCACCGTCGACATCAGGCGCTCGGAGGTGCCGATCAGCCGCGCCGCCTCGCGCAGGTCCTCGACGGGTTCGTCGCACACGTGCGCGGCCCGCTCGACCGAGTAGCCGTCGAGCATCTTCGTCAGCTCCGCGAAGCCGACGGCATGGGCGTCGACGTACTCGTGGTCGACCCAGTCGTGCTCGAGCATCTCGTGCAGTAGGGCATTCATGAGCATCACGTTGGTGCCCGGCCTGGGGGCGAGGTGCACCGTCGCATGCTGCGCGACCGGTGTGGGACGTGGGTCGACGCAGATGACAGCCGGGGGGTTGGGGCCGGCCAGCCGGTCCAGCACCCGGGTCCACAGGACGGTCTGGGTCTCGGCCATGTTGTGCCCGTAGAGGGCGATGACGTCGGCGTGGTCGATGTCCGTGTAGGAGCCCGGCTGGCCGTCGCAGGCGAAGGACTCCTTGAGCGCCGCCGCGGCGGTTGCCGTGCACAGCCGGGTGTTGCCGTCGACGTGGCTGGTCCCGATGCCACCGTGGGCGATCAGCCCGAGGGTGTAGTACTCCTCCAGGAAGAGCTGGCCCGAGGTGTAGAAGGCGATGGAGCTCGGGCCGCGCTCGGCCAAGAGCTCCTTCGTGCGGTCAGCCACCGCAGCCATGGCCGTGTCCCAGTCGGTCTCCACGAGCTCGCCATCACGGCGGATGAGGGGCGTGGTGAGCCGGTCCGGGGAGTGGTTGGCCTGCCAGCCGTAGAGGTCCTTGGGGCCGAGACGGCCGTGGTTGACGCGGTCGACGGCGCGACCTCGCACGCCGACGATGCGGTCGTCCTTCATTGCGATGTCCAGCGCGTCCCCGTTGGAGTGCAGGATCGAGGCGGACTGGACCCATCGGTCCACCCCTGCCGGGTCGAGTCCCCCCTCCAGATGGCTGTCGACGCGGACCGGCCAGTGCGTGCCCGGTCCGTACGGTGTCCTTGTGCCCCAGGGCTGTGCGATCCGATCGATGTGCGGCGCCATGGATCTTCCTTCCTCCTCGTTGCACGGTGGTTCGACGTGCCTGCTCGGCCACTGCACGAGACGGGCAGTACAGGTCAGAGAGAGGCGATCACAGCACGGCAGGCTGCTTCGCACCGACGGCACGCCTCAGCGCAGATCCTGCAGTGCTCGTGCATCTGCGCGTGCTGAGCGCACTCGTCGCCGCAGGCCTTGCACGCGGCTGCACACGCCTCGAGGACGGCGCGGGTGAGGTTCGCGTCGTACCCCGTATGGCGCGACAGCACATTGCCGGTGGCGGCGCATACATCCGCGCAGTCGAGATCGGTGCGGATGCACTTCGTCAGGTCCGCGACCATGTCCTCGCCCAGGCAGGCGTCGGCGCACGCCGTGCAGACCTGTGCGCACTCGAAGCACGCGGCGATGCAGTCCGCCCACGTGTCCTTGTCGATGCCGCCCAGGTCCTTCGGGTAGGCCTCGAGCATCTGCGTGTGTGCCATGGGACTCAGTCCTCCTCGTGCGACGCAGGGAGCGCACGGGCAGCGTCTCTCGGTGCCACGTCGCCTCAGGTAGGCACTACCCCCCCGACCTGGATGCATTCGCGGTGGTACGAGGCGCGTGGCAGGAGGCGTTGTGCGCCGGGCATGCCCCCCACCGGACCTGACACGACCGCGCGCGAGAGGCAGAGTGGGGAGCATGACGAAGCGAAGGATCCTCATCACCGGCTCGACGGGCAACGTGGGCACCGTCCTCACGCAGCGCCTCGGCGACGGGTTCGAGATCATCGGGCACGGGCATGAGGCCGACCCGTCGGCGGACCCGGTCGTCCTCGGCGGTGACCTCGCCGACTACGACGCCGTCCTCGCCCTCATGGACGGGATCGACACGGTCGTCCACCTGGCCGGCGCCGCCTCGCCCGACTCCGCGTGGGACGCGGTGCTCGAGGCCAACATCATCGGCACCCGCAATGTCCTGGAAGCCGCCCGCGTCGCCGGGGTGCGGCGGGTCGTCTTCGCCTCGTCCAACCACGCGATGGGCATGTACGACCGCCTGGAGCAGTGGCCGGTCTACCCCGACACGCTCCCCCGCGCCGACTCGCTGTACGGCGTGTCCAAGATCTTCGGCGAGACGCTCGGCCGGTACTACTTCGACGAGCACGGCCTGTCCTTCATCGCGCTGCGCATCGGCTGGGTCTCCGGTGACCCGACCCTCGTCGACGAGGACGTCCTGCACGCCATGTGGCTCAGCGAGGACGACGCCGCGCAGGTCGTGCGCTGCGCGATCGAGGCGAAGGTCGAGCACGGTGTCTACTACGCCATCTCGGACAACCCCAACCGCCGCTGGTCGATGACCAACACGATGCTCGACCTGGGCTACCGACCGCAGGACTCGTGGTCCGACGAGGCACCTGCCGACGAACCGGTGGTCGAGGGCGGGCAGACGGTCGCCGACGACTGGCCGAAGGGGTCGTGAGCGCGGCTGAGATCATGAGCGCATGAGCCGCATCACCTGCCCCGTCCTGAGCACCCGCGTCACCACCGCCGAGGCCGCGGCGGAGCACGTCCGCCCCGGGGACAACATCGGGATGAGCGGCTTCACCGGGGCCGGGTACCCCAAGGCGCTGCCCACGGCCCTGCACGACCGGATGGTCGCGGCGCACGCCCGCGGGGAGGACTTCCGCGTCGGTCTGTGGACCGGGGCCTCGACGGCACCCGACGCGGACGGCGTGCTCGCGGAGGCGCGGGGCGTGGCGAGCCGGCTGCCGTACAACTCCGACCCGACGATGCGCCAGCTGATCAACTCCGGCGAGGTCGACTACGTCGATGCCCACCTGAGCCACTCCGCGCCGCACATGTGGTTCGGGTTCTACGGCAACCTCGACGTGGCCATCGTCGAGGTCACCGCGATCCTGCCCAACGGCCTGCTCGTGCCGGGCAGCTCCGTGGGCAACAACAAGACCTGGCTGGAGCAGGCCGACCGGGTCATCCTCGAGGTCAACCACTGGCAGCCGCGCGAGTTCGAGGGCTTCCACGACGTCTACTACGGGGCCGCCCTGCCGCCGGACCGCCGCCCGATCCAGCTCACCGACCCGATGCAGCGCATCGGCGACCCCTACCTGCGGGTCGACCCGGCGAAGGTCGTCGCCGTCGTCGAGACCGACCGTCCGGACCGCAACTCCCCCTTCAGCCCCCCGGACGCGACCTCGCAGGCCATCGCCGGCCACGTCGTGGACTTCCTGCGTGCCGAGGTGAAGGCCGGGCGGATGCCCCCTTCGCTCCTGCCGCTGCAGTCGGGGGTCGGCAATGTCGCCAACGCCGTCCTCGCGGGGCTGGACGGCAGCGAGTTCACCGACCTCGTCGCCTTCACCGAGGTGCTCCAGGACGGGCTGCTCGACCTGCTCGACAGCGGCACGGTGCGCGCGGCGTCGGCGACGTCCTTCGGGCTCTCGGACGTCGGGGTGGAGCGGTTCCTCGACAACATCAGCAGCTACAAGGGGCGGATCCTGCTGCGCAGCGAGGAGATCTCCAACCACCCCGAGCTGGTCCGGCGGCTCGGCGTCATCGCGATGAACGGGATGATCGAGGCCGACATCTACGGCAACGTCAACTCCACCCACATCGCCGGCAGCAAGATCATGAACGGCATCGGCGGCAGCGGCGACTTCACCCGCAACGCCTTCCTCAACTTCTTCCTCACCCCGTCCACGGCGAAGGGGGGCACGGTCTCGGCGTTCGTCCCGATGGCCAGCCACGTCGACCACACCGAGCACGACGTCCAGGTCATCGTCAGCGAGCACGGGCTGGCCGACCTGCGTGGGCTCTCCCCCCGGCACCGGGCGGGGCGGATCATCAACAACTGCGCCGACCCGGCCTTCCGGCCCGCGCTGCTCGACTACTTCGAGCGGGCCCAGGCGGCCCGGCCCGATGCCGTCCACACCCCGCACCTCCTCGGTGAGGCGCTCAGCTGGCACGAGCGGTACCTGGAGACAGGGAGCATGTGAGCGGTGAGACACTGCTGCCAGTGAGCAGTGTGTGGACCGCGCGGGGGATGCCCGCGCTGCTGATGGCGACCTTCCTGGGCTTCAGCGGCTTCGCGGTCCTCATGCCGGTCGCCCCGCTCTGGGCCGTGCACGGTGGCGCGGACGAAGGGGGCGCCGGTCTCGTCAACGGGGTCCTCCTCACCGTCACCGTCCTCACCCAGTTCACCGTCCCCGCGCTGCTGCGGCGCTTCGGCTGGGGTCCCGCGCTCGCCGCCGGACTCGTGCTGCTCGGCGCGCCGTCGCTGGGGTTCATCGCCAGTGACGCGCTCGCCGCCGTCCTCGCGCTGTCCGCGGTGCGCGGCGTCGGGTTCGGCATCCTCACCGTCGCCGGGAGCGCGGCCGTCGCCGAGCTCTCCACGCCCGAGACCCGCGGAAAGGCGGTCGGCGCGTACGGCCTGTCCATCGCCGGTCCCCAGGTGGTGCTCCTCCCCCTGGGCTCCTGGGTGGCCGAGACGCTCGACTTCGGCGTCGTCTTCGCCGTCGGGGCCGTGCCGCTGCTCGGCGTGCCCGCCGCGCTGGCCCTGGGGCGGGTGCTCGAGGCCTTCCCCGCGCACGAGGCGCCGGCCGGCAGCGAGGCCGGCCCCAGCACGCCGCGGGTGGCGCTCACCCTGCTGCGGCCGATGATCCTGCTCATCGGCGTGACCATCGCCGGCGGCGCGGTGCTCACCTTCGGCCCGCAGATGGTCCGCGATCCCGCGGTCGTCATCCCTGCGCTCGCCCTCATGGAGCTCATGGCCGCGATCTTCCGGTGGCGCATCGGCGACCTCGCCGACCGTCACGGCGCCGAGCGGTTCCTCGCCCCCTTCGTCCTCCTGACCGTGCTCGGCATGGGCGGCATCGCCTGGGCGGTCCACGACCAGTCCGTGCCCTTGCTGCTCGTCGGTGCCCTCCTGCTCGGCAGCGCCTACGGGGCCCTGCAGAACCTCACGCTCGTCATCTCCTTCGCCGCCGTGACGCGCCGGCACATCGGCCTCGCCAGCTCGATCTGGAATGTCGGCTTCGACCTCGGCTCGGCCCTCGGGTCCGTCGTCGTCGGCGCGATCGCGGTCGGGTACGGCTTCCCGGCGGCCCTCCTCGTGACCGCCGCCTTCGCCGTGCTGACCCTGCCGCTGGCCCTGGTGCGGGTGCGGCGTCGAGACGGTCGCTGAGCGACCTCCTCAGCCAGCGGTGGACGAGAGTGCAGCGCTGACGGGGAGTTCTCCCCGTGTCCGGCCGAACTCCCCTGTGGGAGACTGCGGCCAACTCAGGGAACGAACGAAGGGGCACGGGTGAGCAACCCAGCGCAGCAGTTCATGGACAGGGCCAGGCAGGTCGCGGACGCGACCGGCATGGGCGGGGCGGTCGACCAGGTGATGCAGCAGGCGCAGGGGGCCGGCTTCGACCTCAACGCGCGGGACTTCCCCGCAGCCCGGGGCGAAGGGGGGTCCGCCGGCACGCGGATCAACGCCGACCACGTCCCGCTCGACGACGCTGCGGAGGCCCTCAGCCGCAGCC
Organism: Janibacter sp. LM; assembly: GCF_039631275.1. Taxonomy (NCBI): domain Bacteria; kingdom Bacillati; phylum Actinomycetota; class Actinomycetes; order Micrococcales; family Intrasporangiaceae; genus Janibacter; species Janibacter sp. LM. The sequence continues at coordinate 33,374 of NZ_JBDIVG010000036.1, read as the reverse complement.
GCTACGAGATGGGCGTGAGCGGCCCCGTGCACGTCATCACCCCGATGGTCATGCCCAAGGGCCGCCGCCTGCGGGCGATGCTGCCGGTCATCCTGCTCGTCATCGTCGGCGTCGTCGGATCGATCTTCCTGCTGCCCTTCGACGGGATGAGCCTGGCGGTCTTCGGGCCGCACTACTGGGTCCTCGTGGTCGCCGTCGCCGCCTTCATGTGGTGGCGGCAGGGCATGGTCATGGTCCCGGAGGGCTGCACCGCCCTCATCAGCCGCTTCGGCAAGGTCGAGGCCGAGGTCGGCCCCGGCCGGGTGACGCTGTGGAACCCGTGGAAGCGCGTCTCCTACATCGTCAACACCACGCGCGAGTACCCCTTCAACGCGCCGATCCGCTCGGCACCGACGAAGTCCGGCGTGCAGGCGTCGGTCGACCTCTTCCTCCAGTTCCGCATCGTCAGCGCCCGCGAGTTCGTCTTCGTCCTCGGCGCGGTGCAGGGCTTCCAGGACAAGCTCAACAACGCGATCTCCGAGACGACGCGCTCGCTCATCTACGAGCAGGAGGCCTCCGGCATCTACGACCTCGTCGGTGAGAGCACCGCGCGGCTGCTCGACCAGCTCAACGCGCAGTTCGCCCCGGCGGTCGAGCTGACGACGGCCAACATCACGCACGCCGAGCCGTCCGCGCAGGAGTACCGGATGGACCTCGCGGCCCCGGAGATGATCCGCGTCGCCAAGGAGGCCTACACGTACGACTACGAGCTGGGGCTGAAGAAGGAGCAGAACGAGGGCGACCTCAACAAGGACCTCGCCTCGCTCAAGGAGAACCTCTCCGGCATCCAGGCCGACATCGCCCGCTACCAGGCGCAGATGGACACGGCGCTGGAGCGGGAGACCAACCGCGCCGAGGCGGTCGCCCGCCAGCGCTTCGTCGAGTCGGAGTCCGATGCCAACGCCAACGCGGCCCTGCTCGAGGCCCAGGCCCTCGACATCCGTGCGCTGAGCGCGGCGCTGGCGCCGGAGATCCTCGACTACCGCTACCAGCAGGACATGCTCGACAAGATGGAGGGCGTCTCCGGCTCCCTCCCGCAGCTCGTGCGCATCGGCGAGGAGTCCGAGGGCGTGGACTACCTGCAGATCGCCCGCCAGCTCGTGGGCGGCCAGGACGCGCAGCTCTTCTCCGCCCAGGACATGGAGGACATCCGGGCGCGGCAGGGCGACATCGCCGCCCGCATCAGCGCACGCGAGGCCGACATCGTCGACCTGCTGCAGGCCCCCGAGAAGACGGACGTCGAGATCCTGCCGGCCGCGGAGGCGGAGACCGATCCCGAGGGCGAGCAACGGCTCGACGAGATCCGCCAGTCCGTCACCGACGAGAGCGTCACCGAGACGCTCGGCGAGGTGAGCAGCGCCGGCATCCGCCCCTCCACCCCGCCGCCACCGGTGACCGAGACGATGATCCAGACCGACGTGACCGAGGGTGAGCAGCGATGAGTGACCAGATGATGGAGCAGGCGGTCCGTGCCGCGCGCGGTCAGGGCATGAGCTCGATCAAGGAGGTCGTCTCCGGGTGGGGCGATGTCGCGCGCTACCTGCGTGGCGGCGACTCCGGCTCGCTCGTCCCCGTCGTCATCCCCAAGGACAGGCGCGGCATGCGCTGGACCGCGCTCATCTGGTTCGGCCTGTGGGCGCTCCTCAGCGGGGTCTTCCTCGCCGCCTCCGACCACGGGGCACTCGGCGGGCTGGCGATCTTCGTCGCGATCATCTCCTTCCTGCTCTCGGCGCTGTGGTGGTGGCGCAGCTCGATCGTCGAGATCGAGGAGGGCACGGTCGGGGTGCTGACGAAGTTCGGCGCCATCTCCGGCCCCGGCCTCTCACCCGGCCGGCACTATCTCTGGCACCCGTGGGCGCGGGTCGCCTACGTCGTCGACGTGACCACCGAGATCCCCTACACCGCGCCGGTGCTCAGCTCGCCGACGCACGAGAACGTGCCGCTGAAGTCGATCGAGTTCTTCCTGCGCTTCCGCATCGTCGACGCCATCCGCTTCGTGCAGACGATCGGCGCGGGCAACTTCGACCTCGTGCTGTCCAACTCGGTGCAGGACGCCATCCGTCAGCGCAGCCGCCAGGTGCGCACCGAGCAGGCGTACGACCTGCGCGGCAGCGACGTCAAGGACATGCAGGACCTGCTCAACCGTCAGCTGACCCGCTACGGCGTGCAGATCATGGGCTGCAACATCCCCGACGTGCAGCTGCCCGACCAGTACCGCGAGCACCTCGCCACCCGCGAGCGGGTCGCCAAGGAGCTCGTCGCGTACGAGAAGGAGTGGGAGTTGACGCGCAAGCGTCGCATCGACACCCTCCTGCTCGAGATCGAGCGGTCGAAGAAGGTGCGTGACGCCAAGGTCGTCGAGGTCCAGGCCTCGCTCAACGAGGCGCGCAAGGACGTCGCCCAGATGCTCGAGGAGCGCGAGACCGAGGCGCAGAAGATCCGCTACGAGATCGAGACCCGTGCCCGCACCAACCTCGTCGCCGCGCAGGGTGAGGCCAAGGCGCAGGAGCAGCTGGCCACGGCCTACCGCGACAACCGTGCGGTGCTCGGCTACGAGCTCGCACGGCGCCGTCTCGACGTGGGCGCGACCCTTGCCGAGGACGCCCCGCGGCCGGTCATCGTGCACACCGACGCCGGCGCCGGCGACTCCTCCGCGCTGTCGACGCTGCTCATGGCGCAGCTGCTGCCGCAGATCCAGTCCGGTGACACCGCCCCGCGCCGCGGGTCGCGCCGGGCGTCCCAGCCCGCCCAGCTCGACGAGGTCGCCGAGCGCGCCGCCCGGGCGCTGCGGGAGCAGACGCAGGGCTGACCGACACCGCTGACCGATCCCGTCACGACCCGTCGGTGGCCCGTGCGTCGAGCACTCGCAGGACCCGTCGGGCCCAGGCGATGTTCTCCTCCTCGAAGCTGATCCCCCGCAGCAGCGTCAGGTACTGCCCCACCCGCTCGCTCGTCGCGAGGTAGTCCTCCTCGCTCCGGCCAGCGAGCGTGCGCTGCTGCACGAGCCGATAGGTGGCGAGCTTGGCCTCGAAGGCCGCCAGCCGCTCGAGCACGTGCTCGCGGATCGCCGCCGGGTCGCCGGACTCCAGGGCCGCGACCTGGACGAGCAGCTCGTCGCGCACGGCGAGTGGCTTGGGTGAGCGCACGGTGTGGGCCCGCAACGCCTCGCGTCCGGCGGCGGTCAGGCGGAAGACCCGCTTGTCCGGGCGCTTGGACTGGGCGACCGTCCGCGCGCGGACGAGACCGGCCTGCTCGAGCTTGTCCAGCTCCCGGTAGAGCTGCTGCGGGCTGGCGGTCCAGTAGTTGGCCACCGAGACGTCGAAGGCCTTGGCCAGGTCGTACCCGGACGACTCGTCGTGGGCGAGGGCGGTGAGGATCGCGTCCTGGAGGGCCATGCACCGATCGTAGTTCGCCTCTGGTGAATACTCATCTAGTTGAGTAGGTTCGACCCATGTTCCGTACCGCGATCGAAGCCCATGACATGGACGCCGTCGAGGCGCTGCTCGCCGACGACGTCGTCTTCCGCAGCCCCGTGGCGCACACCCCGTACCCGGGCAAGGCGATCACCAGCGCCATCCTGCGCTCGGTCGTCGAGGTCTTCGAGGACTTCCGCTACGTGCGCCAGCTGCAGGACGGTCGCGAGGAGGCCTACCTCTTCGAGGCGAAGGTCGACGGCCTGGAGATCACCGGCTGCGACTTCCTCACCTTCGACGAGGAGGGCAAGGTCGTGGAGTTCATGGTCATGACCCGCCCGCTCAAGGCCTCGCAGGCTCTCGCGGCGCGGATGGCCGAGCGGTTCCCGCAGATCCAGCAGGCGGCAGCGAGCTACTCCGCTCCCTGAGGAGGTCGCTCGGCGAGCTGCTCCGCTCCCTGAGGAGGTCGCTCAGCGACCGTCTCGAAGGGAGTGAGCGTCGGCCGCTTGGCCAGCCGCCCGTCCCCCGAGGAGCGACCGGTGAGCCGCCGACCGAGCCACGGGCCGACGTGCCGCCGAGCCCAGTCGGTCTCGGTGCGCAGGCTCCGTCGCGGTGGTGCCCCGTCGGGCACCTGGCTCCAGGTCTCCCCCACCGGCAGCCCGAGCGCGTGGGCGGCGCCCAGGGCGAGCCGCTCGTGACCGAGCGCCGACAGGTGCAGCCGGTCGTCGGCCCACGCCCGCCGGTCCTCGAAGATCGTGCCCGCCGTCCTCGCCGGCGGCTGCATCCCGTGCTCGTCGGCGAGGTGCTGGTAGATCGCGTTGAGCTGCACCCGCCGCCGAGCGATCAGCCGACCGGCGGGGCTCACCGCGCGGATGTCGGGGATGGGGACGACGGTGACCCGGACCCCCTTCGCGGTGAAGGGCGCCACGATCCCCACCAGGGCGCGCCGCAGGCCCGGGACGTCGAGACGGGGGCGCAGCAGGTCGTTCATGCCGGCGGTGAGCGTCAGCACGTCCGGTTCCATCGCCAGCGCCGCCTCGACCTGTGTGTCGAGCACCTCCTGGGCCCGCAGCCCGCGCACGGCGAGGTTGGCGTAGCCCACCTCGCCGTGGTGGTCGACGAGCAGCTCCGCGAGGCGGTCGGCCCACCCGCGGAGGGCGCCGTCGGGCCACGGGTCGTCGCCGACCCCCTCGGAGAGGCTGTCGCCGATCGCGACGTAGCGCAGCATCACACCACCGACGCCAACCGGGTGCCCTGGTCGATGGCGCGCTTGGCGTCGAGCTCGGCGGCGACGTCGGCACCGCCGATGAGGTGGACGCTGACCCCTCGCGCGCTCAGATCGTCGTGCAGGCCGCGGTTGGGCTCCTGCCCGGTGCACAGGACGACCGTGTCGACGGCGAGGACCTGCGCCCGTCCGTCGACCGTGATGTGCAGACCGTCGTCGTCGATGCGCTCGTAACCCACGCCGGGCAGCATCGTCACGCCGCGCTGCGCGAGCTCGGCCCGGTGGATCCAGCCGGTGGTCTTGCCGAGCCCGGCGCCGACCTTGCTCGCCTTGCGCTGCAGCAGCGTCACCTCACGAGGCGCCGCCCGGTGCGAAGGGGGCACGAGCCCACCTCGAGCGGCGAGGTCACCGTCGATGCCCCAGGTCCGCTGGAAGGCCGCGATGTCGAGGCTCGCGTCGTCACCCGGGTCGGTGACGAAGGCCGCGACGTCGAATCCGATGCCACCGGCGCCGAGGATCGCGACCCGCTCCCCCACCGGGGCCACGCCGCGCAGCACGTCGAGGTAGCCGACGACGCTCGGGTGGTCCACGCCCGGCAGCTCGGGAATGCGCGGGGTGACGCCGGTGGCGATGGCGACCTCGTCGTACCCGGTGAGGTCGTCGGCCTCGACGCGGGCCCCGAGCTTGACGTCGACGCCGGTCTCGGCGAGGCGGTGGCGGAAGTAGCGCAGGGTCTCCTCGAACTCCTCCTTGCCCGGGACGCGCCGGGCGACGTCGAGCTGGCCGCCGATGTCGTCGGCGGCGTCGAAGAGGGTGACGTGGTGTCCGCGCTCGGCCGCGGTCGTCGCGAAGGCCAGCCCCGCCGGCCCGGCACCGACGACGGCGAGGCGCTTGGCCAGTCGCGTGGGGCCGATGACGAGCTCGGTCTCGTGGCAGGCGCGCGGGTTGACCAGGCAGGAGGTGATCCTGCCGCTGAAGGTGTGGTCGAGGCAGGCCTGGTTGCAGCCGATGCACGTGTTGATCGACTCCGGCTCCCCCTTCGCCGCCTTGGTGACGAAGTCGGGGTCCGCGAGGAAGGGGCGCGCCATGGAGACCATGTCGGCGAAGCCGTCGGCGAGGAGCTGCTCGGCGACCTCGGGGGTGTTGATCCGGTTGGTGGCGACGAGCGGGATCGAGACCTCGCCCATGACCCGCCGGGTCACCCCGGCCCACGCAGCACGCGGCACCTGCGTGGCGATCGTGGGGACGCGCGCCTCGTGCCACCCGATGCCGGTGTTGATGACGTCGGCGCCGGCCGCCTCCACCTCCCTGGCGAGGTGGACGACTTCCTCGAGCGTCGAGCCGTCCGGCACGAGGTCGAGCATCGACAGCCGGTAGACCAGGAGGAAGTCCTCGCCCACGGCCGCGCGGACGCGCCGGACGATCTCGAGGGGGAAGCGGATCCGCTGCTCGTACGGGCCGCCCCAGCGATCGGTGCGCTGGTTGGTGCGCGTCACGATGAACTCGTTGATGAGGTACCCCTCGGAGCCCATGATCTCGACGCCGTCGTAGCCAGCCTCCTGCGCGAGGAGCGCGCAGCGGACGTAGTCCTCGATCGTCTGCTCGACCTCGGCGTCGGTGAGCTCGTGCGGCACGTGGGGGCTGATCGGCGCCTGGAGCGGCGAGGGCGCGACGAGGTCGGCGTGGTACGCGTAGCGCCCGAAGTGCAGGATCTGCATGGCGATCCGACCACCCTCGGCGTGGACGGCGTCGGTGACGACCCGGTGGTCGGCGACGTCCCGCGCGCTCGTCATGACCGCGCCCCCCTTCGCCGGCCGGCCCTCCTCGTTGGGGGCGATGCCGCCGGTGACGATGAGGCCGGCGCCCCCCTTCGCCCGCTCGGCGTAGAAGGCGGCCATCCGCTCGAAGCCGTCCGGCGCCTCCTCGAGACCGACGTGCATCGAGCCCATGATGACGCGGTTGCGCAGGGTCGTGGAGCCGATCGTGATCGGCTCGAGGAGGTGCGGGTAGGGCTGGGTCATCACGAACTCCGTTGGTCAACTTGTTGAGTAGGTGCACCATAGCGTGGACGTCCACCACGACCCCTGAGGATGTTGCGGCGCCCCATCTGACATAGGCTCAGCTACGTTGACTTATGTAAGGATGCAGCATGGATCAGCGCGCGACGACACAGGTCTCGTGGGAGACACTGCCGTGGGAGCGTGACACCGGGCGGCCCCTCTCCCGCGGTCAGCGCGCCCGGATCTCCTCCACCTACGAGGCTGCCGTCCCGGCCCGCATCGCCCGGCTCGAGCCGACCATCTCCCCAGCGACCCTCGCGGCCGCTGACGACGCCCGTGGGGAGATCTCTCGCTTCGACGCCGAGCTCTCGTCCATGCTGCCGGGCACGGAGCTGGCGGCGCTGCCCGCCGTCCTGCTGCGCACCGAGTCGGCCTCGTCGTCGCAGATCGAGCACGTGACCGCGGGCGCGCGCGCACTGGCCATGGCCGAGCTCGACCTGGCGCCCGCCGGGAGCAATGCCCAGCTCGTGGCCGCCAACGTCAAGGCGATGAGGCGCGCGGTCCGGCTCGCCGAGGACATCACACCGCAGTCCCTGCTGACCATCCACGATGCCCTGATGCACGACCAGCCCCATGCCGCTCCCGGTCGTTGGCGCACCGAGCAGGTGTGGATCGGCGGATCCAGCGCCTCTCCCCACGGCGCCTCCTTCGTCGCGCCCGCCCACACCCGGGTCGAGCAGGCGCTCGAGGACCTGTGCGACTTCGTCGTCCGTCCGGACATCCCCTTGCTGCCCCAGTGCGCGATCGCCCACGCGCAGTTCGAGACCATCCACCCCTTCAACGACGGCAACGGCCGCGTGGGTCGCGCCCTGGTGCACGCGATGCTGCAGCGCGGGGGGGCCACGACGCGGGCGACCGTGCCCGTCTCCGCCGGCCTGCTCGCCGACACGCGGGCCTACTTCGACGCGCTCTCCTCCTACCGGGAGGGCGACGTGGACCCGATCATCGACCGCTTCACCGAGGCGACGTTCGCCGCGATCGGCAACGGTCGCGCGCTCGTGCGCGAGCTCCTCGAGATCCACGTCGGGTGGACCGAGCGCATCCGCGCGCGACGCGACGCCGCCATCTGGCGGGCACTTCCTCTTCTGCTGGGGCACCCCGTCATCACGTCCGCGCTCCTCCAGCACGAGCTCGGCCTTTCGCAACCCGCTGCCGACCAGGTCATCGTGCGGCTGCGCGAGGCCGGGATCGTCACCCGGGCCACGGGCCGTCAGCGCTACGTGACCTGGGCGGCCACGGAGGTCACGGCTGCGCTCGACTCCTTCGCGGAGCGGGCCCGGCGGGGCTGACCTGCGCCACCTGGAGCAGCGCGGACGTCGCCGCGCTCATCCGGGCGCCCTTGCGCCACACCGCGGTCAGCGGTCGCGCCAGATCGAGGGTCGTCGGGACGATGACGAGGTGGCCGGCGTCCACCTCGGTGGCGACCGCCCGCTCCGAGACGACCGCGGGACCGAGATCGGCACGGACCGCCCCGAGGAGTGCGGCGGTCGAGCCGGCCTGGAGGGCGATCGTCGGCGTCACCCCGAGGGCCCGCTCGAAGGTGCTGCGGCTCCCGCTCCCCTCCTCCCGCAGGACCCACTCCGCCCGCGCAAGCACCTCCGGACGAAGGGGGGTCCGCCGCCGGGCCCACGGGTGGTCGGGGTGGACCACGACGACGAGCCGGTCGGCACCGACGACCAGGTGGTCGAGGCCCGGGGCGCGGTCGGCGGTCTCGATGAACCCGATGTCGGCGAGCCGGGTGCGGACCATGTCGACGACCCGGTCGCTGTTGACGACGTGCAGCTGCGGGTGGACCTCCATGCGCTCCCGCAGCTCGCCGAGCCACCGCGGCAGGACGTGCTCGGCGACCGTGAGGCTCGCCGCGACCCGCACCTCGCCGCGCCTGCTGCCGGTGAGCGAGGCCAGGCCCGCGCGCATCGTGTCCACCTCGTGGAGCACCTGCCGCGCCCAGGCGACGACGGCCCGGCCGTCCGTGGTCAGGGTCGAGCCGCGCGGCGTGCGCTCGAGGAGGGTCAGCTGCCACCGCGCCTCGAAGGCCCGCACGCGCGCGCTCGCCGACGGCTGGCTGAGAGCTCGCCGGCGGGCCGCCGCGCTCAGGCTGCCGGTGTCGTCGACGGCCACGACGAGCCGAAGGGTCTCGATGTCGACGTCGGGAGGATCAGTCATAGACCCAGCCTATGACCCGGGACCGGATCGGGGTCTACCGGCAGGCGCCGTCGCGCGGCACGCTGCGAGGGTGACGACGACCCCGACCACCATCCCGCCCCTCGTGGCGGCTGCGCTGGCGATGCTGGTCTCCCCCTTCGTACCCCTGCTCAGCCCGCTGCTGCTCGCGCTCGCGGCGGGGATGCTCGTCGCCAACTCCCGCCTCGCCGAGGTGCCCGTCGTCGCCCAGCACGCGCGGGCGACGCGGCTGCTCCTCCGGCTGGGCGTGGCCGGGCTCGGGCTGGGGCTGCCCGTCGGCGAGGTCCTCGCGATCGGGCCGGCCGGGCTGACGGTCATCGCGGTCACGGTCGCGGTGACCTTCCGCGGGACGCTCGCCGCGGGCCGCCGGCTGGGTCTCGACGAGGGGTTCGTCGTGCTGCTCTCGGCGGGGTTCTCGATCTGCGGCGCGGCCGCCATCGCCGCGATCGAGGACACCGTGCGCGCCCGGGAGCGCTACGTCGCGCTGGCCGTGGCCCTCGTGACGATCTTCGGCTCCGGCATGATCGTCCTCGTCCCGTGGGCGTCCGGGGTCATCGGCCTGACCGATCACCAGGCCGCGATCTGGGCCGGCGCCAGCATCCACGAGGTGGCGCAGGTGGTGGCCGCCGGGTCGCTCATCGGGGCGCCCGCCGTGGCCCTCGCGACGACCGTCAAGCTCGGTCGCGTCGCGCTCCTCGCACCGATCTCCGCGCTGCTGGCGAAGGGGGCGACGGGCACCCCCGCCCCGCTCGTCCCGTGGTTCGTCCTGGCCTTCGCCGCGGCCGTGGCGGTGCGCTCCACGGGCTGGCTGCCGGCACCGGTGCTCGGTGCCGGCAGCCTCGTGACGACCCTGCTGCTCGCTGGTGGGATGTACGGCCTGGGCCTGGGCATCCGGGTGCGCGAGCTGTGGCCGTTGCCGGCGCAGGCGCTGGTCCTCGCGACGATCTCGACGCTCCTCGCGGCCGGGACCTCGTTGTGCCTGGTCGTCGTGCTCGGCTGAGCGGATCAGCCGACGAGCGCGTCCTCCCGGACCTCCACCCTTCGCCCGCTGCGTCGGGCCGCAGAGCGCGACAGGACGACCGCGATCCCGCTGATGACGTAGGCCGCGCCGATGTACCACGCCAGGCCGGCCGTGTCACCGTGCCCGCCCACGAGGCGCTGCGCCACGAGCGGCGCGAGGCCGGCGCCGAGGAGCGAGCCGAGCTGGTAGGTCAGCGACACACCGGAGTACCGGGCGGTGGGCTCGAAGAGCTCGGAGAGGTACGCGCCGACCGGGCCGTACATCGTGGCCTGGATCAACGGGTTGCCGACGAGGAAGGCGATGGTGATGAGCGTGGCGTCGCCGCTGCTGAAGAGCATGAACATCGGCCACACGGCGACCGCGGAGAAGACGGCACCGCCGACCATGACCTGCTTGCGGCCGAGGCGGTCGCTCAGCGCGGCGAAGGCCGGGATGGTGAAGATGTGCACGAAGTTGCTCAGCGTCAGCATGTAGAGCGCGGCCTCGCGCGAGATCGCGCCGCCCTCGACGACGTAAGGGACCATGAAGACCGCGAGCAGACCCTGCATGAAGAGCGGCGCCATGACCGCGAGGCTGCCGAGCACGATCGTCGAGCGGTACTGCGTGAAGAGCACGGCCATCGGCAGGCCGGTGTGGACCTCGCCGCGCTTGCGCGCCGCCTCGAACTCCGGGCTCTCCGAGACGCGGGTGCGCATGTAGAGGCCGACCGCGACGACGACGGCGGACAGGAGGAAGGGGATGCGCCAAGCCCACTCGGTGAAGGCCGGGCCGGCCACCCCGGAGGTCACCGCGAGGACAAGGGTGGCCATGACGGCGCCGAAGGGGGCGCCGGCCATCGCGAGCGAGGCACCGAAGCCCTTGGTGCTCGAGGAGCTGTGCTCGCCGGACATGAGCATCGCGCCGGCCCACTCACCACCGACGGCCAGGCCCTGCACGAGGCGCAGCACGGCGAGGAGGATCGGGGCGGCCAGGCCGATGCTCGCGGCGGTCGGCATGACACCGATGGCCATCGAGACGATGCCCATGACGAGCAGCGTGATGACGAGCATCCGCTTGCGGCCGATCTTGTCGCCGAAGTGGCCGAACAGCAGGCCACCGATGGGCCGGGAGACGTAGCCCGTGAAGAGCGTCAGGTAGCTGAGCAGGACCCCGGTGCCGTGGTCCAGGTCGGAGAAGAAGAGCTCCGGGAAGACGAGACCGGCCGCGGCCGCGTAGAGCAGGAAGTCGTAGTACTCGACGGCCGAGCCGATGAAGCTCGAACCCTGCGCGCGGCGCCGCTCGCGCGGGGTCGTCGTCACGAGGGCCGCGGGCGTCGCGGGTGCGGTCAGATCATCGTTGATCACGAGGGAGCCTCCAAGTCAGGGGTACTCGGTACATTGGCGGGACGGCGCCGGCCGCCGGCGAACAGCCGTGCCACGTGGTGGCACGATGGGGGGCATGCCCAAGCAGGTCAGCTCGGTGGAGCGCGCGGTCCAACTCCTGGCGATGGTCGACCACTTCGGCGCCGAGGGGCTCGGCGTCAGCGAGCTGGCGCGCCGCACCGGCATCCCGAAGTCGACGGTCTTCCGCCTGCTCCACACCCTCGAGGCGAGCGGCGCGATCGAGCGGCGCGGGGAGCACTACCGCACCGGACCGCTCTTCGGCTCTCACCTGGTCCTCCCGGACGAACCCCTGGTCGCCAAGGTCCAGGAGCGGCTCACCCCTTTCCTCTCCGTCCTCTACGAGCAGACGCGCGAGACCTGCCAGCTCGGCGTGCTGCGGGACGGCGAGCTGGTCTTCCTCAACAAGCTGCACGGCGTGCACCGCGCCCACTCCCCCTCGCGGATCGGCGGGCGCGCCCCCGCGCACGCGACCTCGCTCGGCAAAGTCCTGCTGGCCTTCGACCGCGAGGCGGCGGACCTGGTGTGCGCTTCGGAGCTCACCGCCTTCACCGACCGCACGATCACCGACGGCGACGAGCTGCGGGTGGAGCTCGCCCGCGTGGCCCACTCACGGATCGGCGTGGACGACAACGAGTACGTCGAAGGGGTGAGCAGCGTCGCCTCCGTCGTCACCGACGCGGACGGTCGGGCCGTCGCGTCCCTCGCCCTCACCGGGCCCACGAGCGTGGCCCGCGCCGGCTACGAGCCGCTGCTGCTCGACGTCTGCGCCCGGGCGAGCGCCGCCATGCGTCGGTAGCCGCGGGCACGTGCCACTCGGTGGCACATCGGGTGGGGCGGGTCGCGTCGCGCTGCGACGGTGTGCCGATTGACCCCGAAGGAGTGGTGACATGCAGACCGAAGTAGTGATCGTCGGGGCCGGCCCGACCGGCCTGGCCCTGGCCAACCTGCTGGGCCGCTACGGCCGCAGCGCGATCGTGCTGGAGACCCGCAGCGACCTCATCGACTACCCGCGCGGCGTGGGCCTGGACGACGAGTCGATGCGTTCGATCCAGACGATGGACCTCGTCGAGAGCGTCCGCCCGTACACGATCCCGCACCACGTGATGCGCCTCGTCAACGGCAAGGGCGAGACGATGATCACCAACGCGCCGCAGGGTGAGCCCTTCGGCTGGCCGCGCAAGTTCGGCTTCATCCAGCCGCTCGTCGACCGCCAGCTCTTCGAGGGCCTGGCCCGCTTCGACGACATCGACGTGCGCTTCGGTCACCAGGTCACCGACACCCGCGACCTCGGCGACCACGTCGAGGTCGTCGCGACCGTCACCGACGCCGACGGCACGACGCGCGAGGAGACGATCACCGCGCAGTACGTCGTCGGGTGCGAGGGCGGTTCCTCGCCGACCCGCAAGCGCATGGACGTCGAGTTCGTCGGCCACTCCCCGTCGACCCGCTGGGTCGTCATCGACGTGCGCAACGACCCGCTCGGCCTGCCCAACGTCTACCTCGGCGCCGACCCGGCCCGGCCGTACGTCTCGATCGGCCTGCCGCACGGCATCCGCCGGTGGGAGTTCATGCTCTTCGACGACGAGCCGAGCGAGCGCGTCGAGGACGACGAGTTCGTCGCCGCGCTGCTCGAGGACCACGTCCCGGACTCCTCGACGCTCGACGTCATCCGCCGCCGCGTCTTCACCCACCACGGCCGGATCGCGAGCCGGTTCCGCCAGGGCCGCGTCCTCATCGCCGGCGACGCCGCCCACCTCATGCCCGTGTGGATGGGCCAGGGGTGGAACTCCGGCATGCGCGACGCCACCAACCTCTCGTGGAAGCTCGCGACCGTCCTCGCCGGCCAGGCGCAGGACTCGCTCCTCGACACCTTCGAGACCGAGCGGCACGACCACGCCAAGGCGATGATCGACCTGTCGATGACCTTCGGCAACATCATCAAGCCGACCAACCGCGTGGTCTGCGGGGCGCGTGACCTCGCGTCCCGTGCGCTCAACCTCAGCCCGCGGGTCAAGGACTACTTCGCCGACATGCGCTTCAAGCCCATGCCGTTCTACGCGAAGGGGGTCGTCGTCGCCCCGGACACGCTGGTCGCGGGCGAGCAGCCCCGCAAGCGCACCTCCGGCTTCATGACCGTGAAGAACGCGGTCGAGAAGTCCACGCCCGTCGGCAAGCAGTTCCCCCAGCCGCGGGTCAACACGGCCGAGCACACCGGCGCCCGTCTCGACGACGTCACCGGCACGTGGTGGACGGTCGCCGCGTGGGGCAACGACCCGGCGCGCCTGTTCACCGACGAGGAGCGGGCACAGCTGCGGCACATGGGCGCCCGCTTCGTCTCCTTCATGTCCGAGACGCAGCGGCCGTGGGCCGAGGCCGAGTACGCGGGGTCCGGCACGCTCGTCGTCGGTGACGTCGACGGCGCGCTCAAGGGCTGGTTCGACAAGCACGCCGTCGGTGTCGTCTTCCTGCGGCCCGACCGCTTCGTCGGCGCGACCTGCCTGGCGCAGGAGTCGGGTCGGGCGCTCGCTGCGCTGCGCACGGCGATGAGCGCGACGGCGGTCCCGGCGGTGCAGCTGGCGGAGGTCGCGGCATGAGCCTCTCCCTCGTCGCGATGTCGCACACACCCCTGCTGCACCGGGTCGAGGTGGACCCGCAGGTGCGGGCCGAGGTCGACGGTGCCTTCGAGGCCGTGCGCGCCTTCGTCGCCGAGGTCGACCCGGAGCTGGTCATCACGATCGGGCCGGACCACTACAACGGCTTCTTCTACGACACGATGCCGCCCTTCTGCCTGGGGCTCGGCGCGTACGGCCTGGGTGACTACGGCACTGCGTCGGGCGCGCTCGACGTGCCGACCGACATCGCCGAGGACCTCGCCCGGCACGTCCAGGGCGAGGACATCGACCTGACGATCTCGCGCGCCATGGGCGTCGACCACGGTGCGGTGCAGCCGCTCGAGGTGATCTTCGGGCAGATCGACACCGTCCCGACGATCCCCGTCTTCGTCAACGGCGTGGCCGCCCCCTTCGTCCCGATGCGCCGGATCCGCGCGCTCGGCGAGTCGATCGGCCGCTGGGCCGCGGGTCGTCCCGAGCGGATCCTCGTCATCGCCTCCGGCGGCCTGAGCCACGACCCGCCGGTGCCGCAGTGGGCCACGGCCACCCCCGAGGTGCGCGCGGGCCTGCTCGACGGGCGCAACCCGACCCCGCAGGCGCGCGCCGCCCGGGAGCAGCGCGTCGTCGACACGGCGCATGCCTTCGCCGCGGGGACCGCGACGATCCTCGACCTCAACCCGGAGTGGGACGCGCAGTTCCTGCGAGTCTGCCGCGAAGGGGAGGTCGCCGCCTTCGACGACTACGACACCGACGAGATGGCCGCGACCGCGGGCAACTCCTCGCACGAGGTGCGCTCCTGGGTCACCGCCTTCAGCGCCCTGTCCGCCGTCGGCGACTACGCCGTCGAGCTCGAGTACTACCGACCGATCCGCGAGTTCATCGCCGGCTTCGGCGTCATGACCGCACGCACCAAGGAGATCACCGCATGACCGCCACCACCGAGACCACCGAGCTGACCTACGAGTCGACCAGCCGCATGGTCAGCACCCGCCGCTGGACGATCCACATCAACGAGGCCGGCACGCAGCACGACGAGGCGATCTTCCTGCTGCACGGCTCCGGCCCGGGCGCGACCGGCTGGAGCAACTTCTCGCAGAACATCCCCGCGCTCGCCGAGCACTACCGGGTCATCGCCGTCGACATGCCCGGCTGGGGCGAGTCGGACCCCGTGACCTGGCAGGAGCGCGACCACTCGACCGCGCTGCTCGACCTCATGGACGCCCTGGAGATCGAGCGGGCGACGATCATCGGCAACTCGATGGGTGGCGGCACGACGCTGCGCTTCGGCTACGAGCACCCCGAGCGGGTCCACCGCCTCATCACCATGGGCTCCTCCTCCGGCGCCCCGACGCTCATGGGGGCGGCCGGCCTGACCGAGGGGCTGAAGGTCCTGCAGAAGGGTTACCGCCAGCCCTCCTTCGAGACGATGAAGGAGCTCGTGCAGGTCATGACCTTCGACTCGGCCAACGCGACCGACGAGCTCATCCAGGGCCGCGCCGACACCGTGCTCGCGCACCCTGAGCACGCGCAGAACTTCATCGACGGCACCGGCAAGAAGGCCGTCGTCGAGCTCGACCACGCCCGCCTGCGCGAGATCAGCGTGCCGACCCTGCTCTTCCACGGCCGCGACGACCGCGTCGTGCACTTCGAGCACTCGCTGCGCCTGACCTCGCTCGTGCCCAACTCCCGGCTCTACCTCATCAACGGCTGCGGCCACTGGCTGCAGACCGAGCACGCCCAGGAGTTCACCGACCAGGTGCTGCACTTCCTGCGCACCAGCTGACACAGCTCTGCTGGTCCCTTCGGCCCTGACTCGCAGTACGAGTCAGGGCCGAAGGCGTGCCCGCCGGAGTCCACTGTGGGGCGCGCTCAGAGCGCCAGGCCCACCTGGTCGCCCACGGGCGAGAGCACGGTGACCTCGGGCGGGCTCTGGACGAGGGTGCCGATGGCCTCGCCGAAGGCGGCGAACTCGTCCATCGCGCCGTGCCGGCGCAGGGCGTCCTTGGAGTCGTACGCCTCGAGGAGCACGTAGTCCCCCTCGCTGCGGGCGACGCGCTGGAGGTCGTAGCGCAGGCACCCCTCGTCGGCGAGGAAGGAGGCACGGGCTGTCGCGACGGCCGTCTCGAACTCGTCGGTGGACTCGGGCCGGACGCGGATGCGGGCGATGACGTTGATCATGCCTCCACCATAGGTGAATCTGGACTCAGGTCGACGTGCTTGACTGGGGCACATGAGTCAGCGCGCCACGCAGCAGGACTGGACCATCGCGGGACCCGAGGAGGTCGCCCCCGGGGTGCACCGGATCCCCCTTCCCCTCCCCATGGACGGGCTCAAGGCCGTCAACGTCTACGCGGTCATCGGGGACGACCGGCCCACCCTCGTCGACGGCGGCTGGGAGATCGAGGTGGCGCAGCGTGCGCTGGACGAGGCCCTGGGCGCCCTGGGTCTGAGCACCCAGGACGTCGAGCAGTGCCTCGTGACGCACCACCACCGCGACCACCTGACGATGGCGATGGGCCTGCGCCAGCGCGCGGGCGTCCTCGTCGCGCTGGGCGAAGGGGAGGCCCCGCAGCTGGAGGCGATCCGCCAGGCCCCCGGCCTGGAGGGGGCTCGCACGCTGCTGGTCGCCGCCGGCGCGGACTCGGTGCTCGAGGAGATCGAGCGGGCCCCGCACGAGCCCGTGGACCTCGACCTGTGGACCGACCCCGATCGGTGGCTCGTCGACGACGAGTCCGTTGCTGCAGCGGGCCGCTCGCTGCGCGTCAAGGCGACCCCCGGGCACACGAGCGGGCACGTCGTCTTCTTCGACGACGACGCCGGCCTCGTCTTCGCCGGCGACCACGTGCTGCCCCACATCACGCCGTCGATCGGCTTCCAGGCCAAGCCGGCGGCCACGCCGCTCGCGGACTACCTCGACTCGCTCGCAGCGATGCTCGCCGAGCCGGACCGGGTCCTCCTGCCCGCCCACGGCCCCGCCGGCGGGAGCCTGCACCGCCGGGTCGAGGAGCTGCTGTCCCACCACGAGACGCGGCTGGCGCAGACCGAGGCCGTCGTGCGTGCCGGCGCCTCGACCGGCTTCGACGCGGCCCGGGCGCTGCGCTGGACCCGCCACGAGCGGCACCTGGACGACCTCGACCCCTTCAACCAGATGCTCGCGACGACCGAGACCCTCGCGCACCTGCAGGTGCTGGCGGCCCAGGGGCGCGTGCGGGAGAGCGCGGTCGACGGGGTGTGGCGCTACAGCTGAGCAGCACGACGACGCGATCCACCAGCCGTCGCTGGCCCGAGGGTCCCGTCAGGTCACCCCGGAGAGCGCGGCCATCCGGGTCAGGGCCGGTCCGACGTGCGCGCGGAGCCGCCCCAGCACCTCCTGCATCGCCGGGGTGCCGGCCAGGTCCGCGGGAGAGCGGGCCGGGTTGAGCGCGACGGTGTCCGCCCACGCCTTCAGGTCGGGGTCGCTGGTGAAGGCGGCCCCGGCCCGTGCGCCGATGACCTGCATCGCCAACCAGTCGGTCGGGTCGTCGGAGTACGGCGAAGGGGGGCACAGCCGGTTCTTGTCCGCATCCCCGGTGATCGTCGCCTCGGCGTGACCTGCGAGCGCGGCACCGAAGCACGGGAAGCCGGTGCGGATCGGCTGCAGGGTGATCACCTCGGGCCGCCATATGGGTACCAGCGGCCGCTGCGGGAGTCCCGCTCCGGCGCAGTGCACGACCACCGCGTCGGGGGCGATGGGCACCTTCCCCTCCGTGCACACCAGGCGGCCCCGCTCGACGGCGAGGACGTGCCCGAGCCGGACCACGTGCTCGACGGAGCGCAGCAGCTCCAGCTCCCACCGGGCCAGGGTCGGTGTCTTGGCCATCGTCGGCATCACCCTGGTGTCGATCCGCAGCAGGACCCCGCGCTCCTCGAGTCCGAGGAAGACGTCGTCGACGGTCTCCGCGGTGGCCGCGACCTCCATGACGTCGGCGGCGGCCCCGATGAAGACCTGCGGATCGGGCTGGATCCTGGCGCGGTCGAGCATCCACGGGTCACGGGGCCGCACCCAGCAGATCCGGTCCGGATCGACGCCGCGCTGGAGCAGCCAGATGCACGCATCGGTCGCGGTCTTGCCCGATCCGACGACGACGTACTCGGACGGCGCATCCGCCACCCGCACGAGCTCACCCACGGGGATGACCCTGGCGCCCACGTCCACGGCGAAGGGGGGCATCGACTCGGCCGGGATCCGGGGCGAGAGGTAGTGGGCGTCGACGATGCGGGCGAGGCCACTCACCTCGTGCCACTCCCCCGAGATGCGGGAGACGCACCGCCCCTCACCCGTCCACTCGCACCCCGGCAGGTAGGTGACCCGTCCGCTGGCGAGCAGGCGCTCGGTGAGGACGGTCTCGTAGTAGGCCAGGATCTCGGCGGCGGTTGCCCGCTCGTGCAGCCCGCGCTCGGGACCGTGCAGCTGCACCCGCCCCCCGCCGAGGAGCGTGGAGGCCACCCCGTAGAAGGCCGAGGCCTGGTGCAGCCGCACGAAGGGGTAGGCCTCCAACCAGTGCCCGCCGGGCGCGTGGCGCCGGTCGACCAGGGCCACCGAGACGTCGGCGTCGGCGATGAGCGCGTCGGTGAAGGCCATGCCGATCGCCCCCGCGCCGACGACGACGTAGTCGGCCGTGATGGTGCCCACCCGACCAGCGTCCTCCTGCTCCGGCACCCGGTCAACGAGCTCAGACGCTGGAGCACGGCCCGGTGCCGGTGCGCGACCGGCTCAGCCGAGCCCCTCCGCCCGCTCGACGACCTCCAGCACGGCACCGGCAGCGAGCTGGTGCCACCGCCACGGCCGGTCCAGCAGCGCGTGCCCGCCCCCTTCGATCCCGAGGTAGGTCGCGTCACCGCCGAGGGCGTGCAGGCTCTCGACGAGCTGGCGCGACCGCTGCGGGGAGCAGACGGCATCGGCCTCGCCGTGGATGACGCGCACGACCTTGTCGCGCAGGTGCTCGACGGGCTCGCGCTCGCCCACCCAGGGCGCGAGGGCGACGCTGCCGATGACCGCGTCCTCTCCCCCGGCGCGCAGCGCCGCCCAGCCGCCGCTGGAGTGCCCGAGCAGGACGACGGGGCGGTCGTACCGCTCGGCCAGCCGACGCGCGAGCAGGCGGGTCTGCTCCACGCCGCTGCCGGACGCCGCGATCCACCCGCCGTCGCTGTTGTGGACGAGCACCGGAGCCACCCGCCCCCGGGAGACGCGCCAGACCGTCGGCGCGAAGGGCAGCATCCGCAGGTAGGAGACGTCGCGCCGCCGCTGCGGCTGGGGCGTCACGGCGCGGCCCCCGTGGAGGATCAGCGCGAGCGCCCGGGTGCGTGCGGTCACCCGGACACGTCCCTGTCGGATGGCGCTCATCAGGTCTTCGGGCTCGGGTGCGGTCCTCATCCCGTCGAGTCTGTCAGGACCGACTGGGAGCCGGTGGCCCCCGTGCCGGCGGCGGCGGAGCCCTCCCAACCGTTCCCCACTCACGAACGCCCCGGCAGGCCCGCCGCGCCCTCCCTAATTGACGCGCGACGTCGTCGAACAAAGGAGTTCCACATGTCCCACCTGCCCGAGCACGGTCCCCACTGCCTGTGCGACCACCTCCCCCATGAGCCGGTCACCTCCGAGCGCGAGGAAGCCGTCGACGAGGCCCGCCGCGGTCTCGGGATCTCGCGCCGCTCGATCATGGCCGGCATCGGGGCGGCCTCCGGGCTCGCCCTCACCCCCGGTCTCGCCGCGGCCGCACCCGCCACGACGGCGAAGGGGGGACGCCCGCCCCGCGGGAAGGGCGTCGAGCTCGTCCTCCTCGGCACCCGCGCCGGTCCCCCGGTCGACCTGCACCAGGTCGGCGCCTCCAGCGCCCTCGTCGTCGACGGCCGCACCTACGTCGTCGACTGCGGCCGCGCGTCGGTCACGCAGTTCGCCGCCGCCGGCCTGAAGTTCCACTCGATCGCCGGGGTCTTCCTCACCCACCTGCACGCGGACCACGTCGCCGACTACTACAACTTCTTCATGCTCGGCGGGCACATCAAGAACCAGGCGGGTGACCACATCGAGCGCCCCGTCCCGATCTACGGTCCCGGCCCGGCCGGCGGCCTGCAGCCGAAGTTCGGTGGCGGCGAGGCCCCGACCCTCAACCCGGCGAACCCGACCCCGGGCACCGCGGCGATGACCCAGTCGCTGCACGACGCGTACGCGTACAGCATGAACGTCTTCCTGCGGGACATGAACGTCGCGGACATCCGCACGCTCATGGACGTGCACGAGATCGGCCTGCCGGCAGGGACGGGCGCGACGTACGAGGACACCGCGCCGCGGATGCGTCCCTTCCGGATCTTCGCGGACGACAAGGTCGAGGTGTACGCGACGCTCGTGCCCCACGGCCCGGTCTTCCCGGCGTACGCGTACCGCTTCGACACCGAGTACGGCTCGGTCACCTTCAGCGGCGACACCCGCCACTCGGACAACCTCATCGAGATGGCCCACGGCACCGACCTGCTCGTGCACGAGGCCATCGGCGTCGAGGGCGCCGGGATCGGCGAGGCCTCGCTCGACCACATGCTCCAGTCGCACGTCGAGATCACCAAGCTCGGCCCGATCGCCCAGGAGGCCGAGGCCAAGCACCTCGTCGTCTCGCACTACGCCGACCTCGGCGCCGCCAAGGTCGACATCCGCAAGTGGCGCCGTGACGCGCAGCGTGGTTACAGCGGTCAGGTGACCGTCGGCTGGGACCTGGACCGGTTCTCCCTTCCGGCCCGTGGTCGTCGGCGCGGCTGAGCCGAGGCGGGACATGGCGAAGGGGGCAGCGCTCTCCATGGCGGTGCTCCCTTCGCCGGACCGGGTGATACTCAGACCTGCGTCGCCCGCCCCAGCTTCGTGATCGCCGTCGCCCACGGGATCCGCTCCTGCTCCAACCGCACATGCCCCTCTTCGGCGAGCCGCGCACGTGCCACCTGCTCGACATCCGTCAACGAGGGCAGCCGAGCCGTGACGGGCTGTGGGTCGGGTACCCACAGGTCTCGGTGGGCGAGCAGGGTCTCGACATCCATGAGCACCGAGACCACCTCGGGCAGGTGCGTCCGCAGCCGGTGGAGGATGGCGAAGCCGTGCGAGTCGAGGTCCCCCCAGTAGACGACGGGCGCACGCCGCACCCACGGCAGCTCCGCGATGACGTCGACGGCGTAGCCCGAGCCGTGCACGACGACGGCACCCGGCCAGGGTGGCATGGCAAGCACGGACTCGAGATTCTCGAAGACGAAGGTCACCCGCTGATCGAGCTCCAGCGACCGCAGCTGTGCGCGGCTCGCCGCGAAGTCATCGACGCCCCCGCGTGCCAGCTCCCGGTCGAGCACGCGCACCCGCACGAGCGGGTCTGCGGCGACGATGCCCAGGTCTGCACGGCCGCTGGCCGCCAGCACCAACGCACTGAGGACGCCGCGATGGGCGCCGAACCACTTGCTGTCCACCCCCCGGATGGGCAGCTGCCGCGGACGCATGCCGTCGACATCGTTGTGGCACAACCAGTCGGCTGCGGCGACGATCTGGTCGAAGCGCTCCGGCGTCAGCTCGACCAGGGTCGCCGAGTGGCGACGCGCAGCCGCCCGGACCCCTTCCGAGTCACCGACCACGTCGTGGATGCGGGCCAGGCGCTCGCTCAACGTCCGCCAGCGCCGGGCCGGTTCCCCCTTCGCCAGAGCGGCCACGGCGTCCGGGTCGCGCAGACGCAACCGCACCGGCACCGCTTGCCGGCCGATGCTGCGCCAGCTGCGCGTCTCCCAGTCGAGCTCGGCACCGGGCGGCAGCCGGGCCGCATCCCATTCCCGCACCCACGACTCGGCAGCGAGCTCGTCGGATCGCACCTCGCGCTCGGTCGGCGGTCGCAGGGCGATGCTCATCGCCGGGACGTCCACGGCCTCGGTGGCCCAGGCCGAGAGACGGCGGTGCAACCTCTGCCCCGCCAGCTCCCGAGCTTCCCGCAGCGTGATCATGTCGCCCCTGATGCTTCCCTGTCCCACTGCACCTGGGCCACGTCTGACCGCCGGCGGCTCGGGTTCTCGATGGACGTCGCGCCGTCGACGTACGGCTCGATCGTCTGGAGCAGCTTCTGCGGGGTGGCGAGGACCATCTGGAACCCGAACTCCACGAAGATGTCGAGCGCCATCCGCGTGTATCGGGTGTCCGCCTTGTCGAAGGCCTCGTCGAGCACGATGGTGCCGTACCGCGGGAAGGGGTCGTCGGTGTCCGCGAGCTGGTACCGCAGCGCGGCAGCGAGGCAGAAGATGACGAGCTTTTGCTGTTGCCCCCCGGACATCGCGGCTCCGGAGTCGTAGGTCGCCAGGACGCGCCCCCCTTCGTCGATCTCCTCCGCGAGGAAGGTGACGTGCTGCCGCGTGTCCAGGCACGCCTGCCGCCACGTGCGGTCGACGTGGTCGCTCGACTCGAGCCGTCGCATGATCTCGGCGAGCGTCGCGAAGCGCTCCTCGGCGGTCGTCAGCTCGTCGTCGGTCCAGCTGCCCTCGGAGATCGAGCGGAGATCTGCAGGAAGCGGTTGACCGTCTCGGAACGCCGCGTCTTCACCCGTAGCCGCAGGTACACCCCGACGTCGAAGGGAGACCGCCGCAGGCTGGCGTTGATGGGGGTGACCCGCTCGTCGATCTCGTGCGGCGCACCGAGGATGTCGCTGACCAGCTCGCCGATGAGGTCACGCGAGCGCTCGCGCAGGAGTCGTAGGAAGTCTGCTTCGTGCTCGGGCAGTCCTCGCGCGACGATCGAGTCCAGGAGCGTGAGGTAGCCGGACCGGTCGGCCACGGTCGGGGTCAGCTCGGTCGAGGCCTCCGGCCACCGGCCGTTGAACCTCACCGCTGACCTGATGAGTCCCTCGGATGCCTGCCGTGCCGTGTCCTGCGCCTGGTCCCGCTCGCCCTGGAGCGTGCGGAGCACGGCGAGGCCCACCTCGGGCAGCTGCTGACGGGTGATGTTGCGACGGATGCGGAAGCGTTGGTCGAGCTCGGCCGCCGTCGCGTCGTCCACCTCGGCGATCCGCCCGGCGTCGATCGCTGCTCGGGTCTCGGTGACCACGTGCGCGACCTCGTCGGCGGCCACCCGCGCGCTCTTGAGCCGCACCCCCACGTCGAGCGCCCGCTGCCGGGCAGCGACGCGCTCCTGGTCGGCACGCCGGACCGCGGCGAGGGCGGCGTCGAGACCGGCGTCGCGGGAGGTGAGCTCGGCGAGCTGCTCGTCGAAGGCACGTACGGCGGCAGTCGCGCCGTCCCGGTCGACGTCGGCCCATGACTGGTTGCGGACGACGCCGAGGACCCCGCGACGCTCCGACTCGGCATTGCGGCCGGCCTCGAGCCGCTCGATGATCTCCTGGATCCCGTCCACGCGTTCCTGGGCCGCCGCACGGTGCTCGAGGAGCGCGTCGAGGAGGTGCGCCGGGTCGCCGAGGACCCACCGTCGACGGTCGTCGATCGCCCAGCGGTCGTCCTTCTCGTACCGGGTCTGCGAGGCCCGTACCTGACCGTTGATCGTCACCGCCCGAGCGTGGTCGTCCATGTCGTCGGGACGCTCGACGCAGGCGTAGTCGTACCGCTCCGACAGCCGGCTGAGCACCCACGTCCGGAAGGCACCCTCGCGCACGGTCACCCGGTTGACCAGTGACAGCGGACTGCCGGCGGGGCGCGGGCTCGCGCCGTCGGCGGCCACCTCCTCGAAGACGACCCGCGTGCCCAGGCGCGTCGCGTCGATCCACCTGCGCGCGGCGGGCAGGTGCGGCGAGCGCACGAGCAGGGTGAGCGCGAAGGGTCGCAGCACCCGCTCGATCGCGCCTCGCCAGTCCTCGTGCTCTGGCCGCACGTCGACCAGCTCCGCGGCGAAGGGCAGGGAGGACTCCGGGACGGACAGCTGCTCCGCGAGCTGACGCCGGATGCCGAGCAGGTCGCCGGGCACGCCGCTGCGAGAGCTGCGAGCGGCCGCGATCGCCTCGTCCGCCGCGCGGAGGTCACCACGTGCGGCAGCCAGCTCCGCCAGCTGGTCATGGCTCGGACCTGAGGCAGTGGACGCTTGTGCGAGCAGCTGCTCGATCGACGCCATCAGCTCCGCATGGTCCTCCCGGGACGTCGGTGCGCCCCGGACCCCCACCCTCCGCAGGTCCGCGTCGAGCTGCTGCCACCTATCGTGGACGGCGCTCTCTCGCTGCTCGGCCGCTCGTCGCCGGTCCTGGAGCACCTCGGCCTGCCCGCCGCCGAGCTCGTTGGCGCGCAACTCGGCGGCACGGACGCTCTCGTCAGCCCGTGCGGCACGGTCACGCGCCTCCTGCTCGTCGGTCTCGAGTCCGATGAGCTCGGCACGCAGCTGCGTGCTCTCCTCGGCGGCGAGGCGCAGCGTGCGACGACGACGGTAGGGCTCCTCGGCCTCGATGAGCGCGTGGGCCTGCCGGGCGGCCGCGTCCGCGGCCTCGTAGATCTCCGCCTGAGCGCGCAGCTGCAGCAGGTGGTCACGCTGCTCGCGCAGCTGGACGATCCGCTCGTGCGCCGCCCGCAGCTCGGCGAACTGCGTGACGGCTGTCTCCGCGAGGTCGAAGGTCGTGGGTCGCTCCAGCATGTAGTCGCGGAAGAGCTGGTCGAGGCTGTCGAGGTTCTTGGCGGCCTGGGTCTTGTGCAGCAGCTGGAGCGCGGTCTCGTCACCCATGCCGAAGATCGATCGCAGCCGAGCGTAGAACCGGCCGTGGGCGTGATTGCTCGTGATGAGGGCATCGGGCCAGCGCTGCTGCAGCTTGCGCGCCTCGAGGCCGCTGGCCGCGTGCTCCTGCAGGTCGGCGAGGTCGACCTCGGAGCGCTCGATGAGGCAGATGTCGCTGAGGTCCGACGCGGTCGTGCCGGACGCCCTCACGAAGAACAGCCGCGCGAGCGACAGCAGGTTGCCCTGGCCATCGTCGAAGTGCAGCACGATGCCGCTCCATGTCGCCGTGCGGCGCAGGTAGGAGCTGACCACCCGGTCCTCGGTCTCGTCGATCGTGCGCGACCAGGCGCCGCGCACGTAGGTGAGCATGGTCCGCTGGTCGGCTCGCCGTCCGGCGCCCTGGGCTGCCTGGTTGAGTCGGAGCCACTTGTCCGGGGTGAGGACTGCCGCGATGGCGTCGAGCAGCGAGGACTTGCCGGACCCGGAGGGGCCGGTGATGAGGTGCCCTCGTCGGGCGATCGGGACACGGTAGATCGCACCGTCGAAGGTGCCCCAGTTCGCCAGCTGCACCTCGGCGAGACGCCACTGCCCCGCGAAGAGGGTTCCGGTCCCCTCAGGAGCCGTCACGGGCGCTCCCTTCGTCGTGTGCCGGCTCCGCGGACGGAGCCGGGTCCGCCGTCGCCAGCTTGCGGTACTCCTCCTGCAGCGTCACGGCGAGGTCGTGGTCGACGATGAACTTCACGACCGGGGAGATCTCGGCGCGGTCCTCGTCGACC
This sequence comes from Janibacter sp. LM, assembly GCF_039631275.1. Lineage (NCBI taxonomy): Bacteria > Bacillati > Actinomycetota > Actinomycetes > Micrococcales > Intrasporangiaceae > Janibacter > Janibacter sp. LM. Next base: position 7,972 of record NZ_JBDIVG010000036.1, on the reverse strand, counting down.
GGGTGGATGACGCGGAAGCGGTTCATCATCCGACCCCATGCCGCGTTGAGGGTGCGTTGGTAGGTCTGGGCGTCGCCGGTGCGATAGACGAGCAGGCGCTCGAAGACCTCGTCCTTGCCCACGATCACGCGTGGCTCGCCCACGGCGGCGAGCAGCAGCTGGCGCAGGGTGAGCAGCATGATCGAGTCGACGAGGGTCAGGCTCTCGGCGCGCAAGGCGCTGGGTGCATCGATCTCCGCAACGCGGACCTTGCGGGTGAAGGCGAATTCGTCCTCGCGATCGATGACCAGGTCGAGGAAGAGGTCGTGCAGGCGCGATCGGATCTGCCGCTCGTCGGCGACGAGCGCCGCCCACAGCTGGGGACGTCGCCGCCCGGAGAGGTAGGGGCCCTTGAGGACCTCGAGCAGGGCGCGGCGGGAGGCGTCGCGGAGCCCGCCGAGGTCGCCGTCCCACAGCCGGGCTGTGGTGGGGGCGTCGTCGGGGGCCAGGTCGTCGTCGTTCATGCGATGGGCTCCCGGAAGAGGTGCCGGCCGACCTCGGCGGCTCGGTGGACGTCGTCGACCCCACGCCAGCACAGACGCTCGCGCGCGTCGGGGTCGACCTCGCCCTGGGTGGCCGCGAGGGACAGCAGCCCGATGACGCTGCCGAGGCCCTGGGTGGCGGGTCGTCGTCGGAGGATCTCCCCCACCGTCACGGGTGAGGTGGCGGCGAGCTCCGCGTTGACGTTGTCGATGAGCTCGGCGAAGTCGATCTCGCTCTCCCTGGCGACGGACTTGAGGGCCTCGAGGTCGAGGGGCGCGCCCGCGGCGTCCACCAGCACCTCGCCGGTGTCGAAGTCGCTCGGGTCGTGCAGGGCGAGCTCCCCGACCGTCGAGAGACGAAGGGAGGACAGCTCCAGATCTCGTCCGAGCGAGGTCGTGGGGCGCACCTCGCGAGCGGCCGGCCCGGCAGCGGCGAGCGTGGCCTGCAAGGAGTCACGCAGCACCCGGTCGCGCTGGAAGTCCTGCGAGTAGACGTACCGGCGCAGGCCGCGAGCGAACTCGGTGAGGACGAGGTGCACGTCGCGGCTGCTCGTCTTGAGGTCGCGGACGAGGGAACGCAGGGTGCGTCGGTCAGCGACCGGGAGGGTGTCGGCGAAGCCGCGCTCGAGCACCGCGGCGAGGTCGCCCTCCAGCGCCGACGAGCGCTCGGGGTCGCGGACGAGAGCGGCGAAGCCGGAGAAGGTCTGGCCCTCGTCGGAGGCCTCGATGAGGTCGACACCGCGGAAGACGTCGTCGAGCACCCGCCGGTCGCTCTCGTCGGCCTTGAGGATGCGCTCACGCAGGTCGTGGTTGAGGGTCTCGAAGCGCGCGCGCACGCCCGCGAAGTCGGCGGGGAGGTCCTGCGCCTGCAGGAGGATGTCGGTGGCCCGCTCGAGCGCGGTGCGCTCGTCGAGGACGGTCACCTCACCCGTGCGGACACGCGTGATCTCGGCGTCGATCCGGTCTCGCTCGTCCTGGAGCGCCTCGAGACGCCGGTGCACGTCGGGATCGGTGTCGATGGCGAGCTGCCGGATGGACTGCGCCAGGCTGATGAGCCGCGACTGCGTCACCGTGGACCGGGGTTCGTCCAGCTGCTCGAGCACGCGCAGTGCCTGGAAGGCGTCGGGGGAAAGCTCCAGGGTCTCGCCCCTGGCGCCGACCGCGGGACGTCGCACGAGGTAGCCGGCCCCACGCCAGTCGTCGCAGTAGGCCCGGGCCGTCTTCGGCAGGTCGAAGTGGTCACGCAGGAGCTCGAGGTCGGCGTCCATGACCTCGTACAGGTCGTCGGTGGCCACCCGCGTGCCGGCCCGCCCGAGGTGCGTGGACAGGAGGCCGGCGATCACCGCGACGTGGTCGGCCCTGAGCATCCGCAGGGCCGCGTTGTCGGCAACCGTGCGCTGCAGGGCGAGCGCCGTGGAGGTCGTGGTCACGTTGGCCATCCTGACAGCCGGACCCGACAGCGCTTGCAGACCCGCTGTCAGTGGCGTCGCACCTCGTGCACGACGAGCTCGTCGATCCCGGTGAAGTCCCGGGGATTGCCGGTGTACAGCGGCAGGTCGTTGGCCAGTGCGGTGGCGGCGATCAGTGCGTCATAGGCTCGAGCCGCCGGCTTGCGCCCAGCCGATCGCAGCGATGCGGCCACCCGGCCGAAGGCGCGTGCCGCAGCCGCGTCGAAGGGAAGGGGCTCGAAGTCTGCCTCCGCCTGCTGCAGGTGCGCCTGGCGGGCGGCTCGGTCGTGGTCGGACGTCGCGACGTGCGGGCCCACGGAGAGCTCGGCGAGCGTGATGGAGGTGATGCTCGGCTCCGCGGGCAGGGACGAGGGATCACACACCGCGAGATCGATGAGCGCGGAGGTGTCGAGGACTCCGTAGTCGCTGGGGTGGCTCACAGGGAGGGGTCCAGCAGCTCATCGATGTCGGCACGCAGCCGCTGCGCATCCACGGCCGGCAGGTGCCGTCGTCTCTCGATCAGCTCCTCGACCCGCGAGGCGCGTCGAGGTAGCGGGACGACCCGAGCAACTGGCTCGCCGTCCCGCGTGACCGTGAGCGACTCACCCCGCTCCACGCGACGCAGGACATCGCCGCCGCGGTTGCGCAGATCCCTCACGCTGACCCCTTCCATGCGATCAGCGTATCACGCGTGATACACGACGGCGGGCGTCGGCCGGGTCACCATCGGCTGAGCCGACCGCCGGACACGGCGAAGGGGCAGCGCTCCCCATGGCGCTGCCCCCTTCGCCCCGCTTGACTCTCCCCATGACGAGCGCCCCCCTGCCGCTGCCCGCGACCGACGCCATCCGCGGGGAGCAACCCGCGGCCGACCTCGGCGGGGCGGTCCTGCGGTACCGGTGCGCCGACGACGTCGCTCCCTTCGCCCGCCCGGTCATCGAGCGCTACCGGCAGTACCACGCGGCCGGCGAACCGCTCGACGGGTTGCGCACGATGGTCGGCTTCACGATGTGGCGACTGCGGCAATCGGCTCCGAACGAGTACTGGCTCACCGCGGCCGACTACGCCAGCGACGACATCGTCGACGTCGCGACCGATGACCTGACCTTCGCGCTGTGGATCGAGGCAGCGCAGACCGACACCACCGAGCGTGCGGGTGTGCGGGGTGATGACCTCGACCTCAGCTCCCGGGTCATGTTCACCAAGGCCGCGCTGACGGTGGTCGACAAGGGCCGCGCCGACGAGCTCGTCCTCGAGCGCCGCACGCCGGCGGACGACACGGACTCGGGCTGGCTCGTGCGCACGGCCGAGCGCTCCTTCCTGCGCAACAAGGAGGTCGAGATCATCGCCGGCGTCGTGGCCGGCACCGCGCCCCACCTGCTGCCCTACCTCGCACTCCCCACCGGCTCGGTCGTGCGGGTGGCCGACGGTCGTCACCTCGCGATGGAGGTGCCGGGCGCGGCCGAGCCGCTGCAGACGCTGACGACCGCGCTCGGCGGCGTGACGCTCACCGCACAGGCCGCAGCCCACCTCGCCCCGCTCGTGCAGGGTGTCCTCGACGAGTTCGCCGCGCAGGGGACGGTGGCCGTGGGCTCGCGCGTCGAGTCCGGGTACACCCCCTTCGTCGTGGAGCAGGGCGAAGGGGGCACCCTCCGTGTCGTGTGCGCGGACTTCTCCTCGCCGGAGGACTACCGCAGCGGCACGACCGCGGACTTGTCCGTCCCGCTGGCGACGCAGGTGCTGCAGGCCTTCACGGTCAAGGAGTCCGGGGTGCCCGGCGAGATGACGCGCGCGGACGAGTCGGTCGCCATCCAGGCCGCGGCGCTCGAGGACATCGTGCTCGGCGTCGCCTCCCCGCTCGTCATGGAGCGGGTGGGCCACTCTGCGGGCCGCGAGGTGCTGGCCGACGGCACCCGCCGCTCGGGCTGGTGGATCACGGCGCCCCGGGCGCGTAGCGAGGAGGAGGTGGCGATCCGCAACATCGACGCCGGTGAGCTGCAGGCCAGCGACCCGACCTTCGCGAAGTACTACTGCCTGCCCCACGGCACGATGCTGCGGTTCGCCGTCGGTGAGCTCGTCGACGCCCACCTCGTCGACGACGCGAAGATGGCCGCCCTCGCGGACGCCGACCCCACGCGCACGATGGGCGACCTGCTCGCCTCCGGCGAGGCGTCCCGCCGGCTCCCGCTCGCGGACGGCTCCTGACCCGGCCCCGCTTGAGGAGCGCGCAGGCGGCCCGCCCCCACGCTCCCTGAGGAGGTTGCGCAGCAACCGTCTCGAAGGGACGCAACCTCCTCAGCGAACGGACGTCACCACCCGCGGCACCGCTCCCACCGCTCGCTGCAGGGTTCCCCTTCGCCGGCGACGACCTCGTAGTGGTCGTGCTGGGAGGCGGTGGCACAGGCGTGGATCGGCAGGATCCGCACGCGCGTGCCGACGGGCAGGTCGGGCAGCTCGCGCTCGACGCCGGGTCGGATCGCGAGCACGCCGTGCTCCTGGCTCGCGCCGACCATGAGCAGGTCGGGCAGGACCTCCCCTTCGTCCGTGGTGACGAGACCGAGGTGCTGGTCGACGGCCTGCGCGGCGGTGCCGCGGTCGCTCGAGGTGGCCATCCACCCGGCGTCGGTGAGGATCGACGCGTCGTCCGGCCCGCGGCCGATGACGGTCGCGACGACCGACAGGGCGAGGTCGTCGAGCGTGCAGACGCCGATGCCGGCCATGACGAGGTCGAAGAAGACGACATTGCCCGCGCGCACCTCGGTCACCCCGGCGAGGTCGGTCGCGGCGTGGGCGGTCGGGGTCGAGCCGACGCTCACGACGGGGGCGGCGTGGCCGGCAGCCCGCAACCGCTCCGCGGCCTCGACGGTGGCCCGCCGCTCCTCTTCTGCCGCGTCACGCTGGGCCTGGGGCGTGGTCGCGAAGTACGACCCACCCGCGTGGGCCATGACCCCGCGCACCTCGGCCCCGCCGTCGGCGAGGACGCGCGGGATCTCGAGGAGGTGCGGGTCGTCGGGGCGTACCCCGCCGCGGTGCCCGTCGGTGTCGATCTCTATGAGGGCCGGCAGCGCCTCCCCGTGCCCGGCGACGAAGTCCGCGACCGCCCCCGCCTGCGCCACCGTGTCGAGGAGGATCACCATGTCGACTCCGCGCCGGCGCAGCCGCGCGACCCGCTCGAGCTTGCCGGGCGCGATACCGACGGCGTAGAGGATGTCGGTGTAGCCCGCGTCGGCGAAGAACTCCGCCTCGGCCAACGTCGAGACCGTGATCGGCCCGGTCCCGCCGTCGAAGATCATCGCCGTCGGCTCGAGCGCCTTGCTCGTCTTGACGTGCGGGCGCCAGGTCACACCCAGGTCGTCGAGGTGGGCGCGCAGGCGAGCGACGTTGCGCGCCACCTTGGCTCGGTCCACACGGGCGAAGGGGGTGTCCGGCAGCGTCGTCATGGGGTCATGATGCCCCCAACGATCCCTGAGGAGGTTGCGCAGCGACCGTCTCGAAGGGTCCCCGAGCTACGGCCTCACACCGGGTCATCGGGGAACTGCATCGGCAGCAGGTCCAGCGCCTCGGTGGTCAACCGCGCGGTGCTCTCGAGCAGCTCGTCGACGGTGGCCGAGCGCAGGAGCGTCTGATGGTCCAGGGCCCCGAGAGGGGCGATCCCCGCCAGCTGCCAGCTGCGGCTGACGGGGTCGTCGGACAGCTCGACGTCGGACGGCCAGAGGTGCTCGTGGTACTCGCTCATCACCGCCAGGGCCCGCCGGACGAGGTGCTCGGTGTCTGTCAGACGCGGGGCGTGCTCGCTGCTCCACTCCAGAGCCGGCACGAGGCGTACCTCGGCCCGCGGATAGGGGTCGTCGGGGAGCCACTGGACGACCTCGAGTCGGTCGCCGCCGCGTGCCAGCAGGCCCATCCGACCGCCGGGCATAGGGCGCAGCTGGTCGATGGTGGCGACGGTGCCGATGGAGAAGCGCTGGTCTCCCCCGCCGACCTCGACGCCGCGCTCGATGAGGACCACACCGAACTGCCTGTCGCCGCCCACGACGTCCCGCATCATCGCCAGGTACCGGGGCTCGAAGACCTGCAGGAGCAGCGGGCTCCCGGGGAGCAGGGCTGCCCCCAGCGGAAACATCGACAGGAGGTCACCTGACCAACATGGCACACGTGGTGGCGGGTGGGCGCGAGCCGGCCCAGACCTGCCCGCCGAACACTCCTCGCCAGGGTGGCTGGACGTGCTTCGCGCCCGATCAGCCCTGACGGGGACCGAAGTCGATGAAGTCGGCGAACCCGTCGGCCCGCTCGTCGGGTGACCACACACCCGCCACCATCCAGTCCTCGTGTCCCTGCATCGCCTCAGCGATGCGCTGGCGGACCTGCGGCACGGACATGTTGAGCGGCCACGACGTGGTGAGGCTTCCGGCTGGGCCTTCGACGTGCGCACCGCGCGCCTCCAGTCGACGGGCGAAGGCCACGCTGGCGTGGTCCAACACCTCGCGCGATGGAGCCACCTGCTGAGGCTTGCTCAACGACCGACCGCCGACACCGCTCAGGTCAAGACCCGCGACACAACGGTTAGCCACCTTGACCACCTCGGTGATCTGCAACCGCGAGTCGCCGCCGCGAGTCACTCGCACGACGTCGTCCGGAGCGAGAGCACAGAACATCGAGACGTTGTGCAGGACGAAGGTGTCCTCGCCCTCGCCGGCAGGCTTGGCCCACAGGGATTCCGAGCCCACCGGCACCTCGTCGGTGAACCGCACAATCAACTTGACGAAGTCAGCGTCGATTCCTTGGACGCCCTGACCAAGACCTTCTGAATTCTACAAAGCAACCCCTGCCTTGTCGAATGGTAGAAAACATGCATAGCTAAAAGGACTTCAAATCATGCAAATGGCACTTGCACCATCGCCGTCGTGGCGTCGTTCAGAGGTCTTGATCGAGGTTAGAAGGAAGTCCATTCGGGACCCGCGTAGAGGCGCAGGTCCACTCGCGAGTTCACACCCAGCTGCTCTCGCGCGGCGTGAATGATGTCCTCTGAGTGAGTCCACACCATGGGCCGGGCGTCGGGCTTGTGCACGACCAACGAGTCCCAGGTCCCACCGTTGACGCGGACCTCGACGACGGTGTCATCACTGGGCACCCACGTGTATGTCGTCAGGTCACCTCGAACGCTCGTCATCGGTTCAGGCAAGTCGGTGTCGTGCCGGATGAGGTCCTTCGCCCGGACAGCTGCGCCGCTGGGCTGCCCCTGCTCCCCCGTGGTGTCGTGACGCCGGACTCTCACGATCTCGCATGTCCCCCATACGTTGTGCAGATAGTCCGCCAGGCGCATTCCCTGCTCCCGCTCGTCGGAGCACTCCCAAGCCTCGAAGCCTGCAGTGTCCCGGTCCTCGAGGTCGCCGCGCGCGCTGGCGCGCGTCACGCTGTAGCCCCAGTCGTCGACGATGCTGCCGTCCTCGAGCAGGAGCCACACGCTGTCCGGGACACTCCCATCCCGATGGATCTCGTACTTCACGTCCTCGACCTCGACGATCGAGGCGGGCCGGCTCCGCGCCTCCCCTGCCTGGGACTCCAGCTCGCCGGCACGCCGGAGAGCATCTTCCTTGGTGACGTGGAATCCCTCATCGAGGTTGAAATCGACAAACCAGATAGAACTCATGAAGAGCCTCTCAAAAAGATGGGTGACGAAGCCATTCCCCCCCTGGCTTCTAGGATTATTCTATCCCGAATAAAGGCCACGAGGAAGCCCAAAAACCCCCGTGATTAACGTCCTGACCACGACGTCTCGGCCCAGACCAAGACGACATTTCACACCACTTTTACGGTGGTCGAATGTGTGCTCAGGTCAAGTCCCGGGTGGTGGTGTAGCGGCGTGTTCTCCTTGGCTAGGGGTTAGGTGGTCAGTGCTGGCAGGGTGTGGTCTCCGATCTCGGGGTTGATGTCGGTGACGATGGTGATGCGGCAGCGGGCCAGGACGTCGAGGCCGAGGTAGCGCCGTCCTTCGGCCCATTC
>NZ_JBDIVG010000035.1:0-328 GCF_039631275.1 Janibacter sp. LM | reverse complement strand
GCGGCAGCGGGCCAGGACGTCGAGGCCGAGGTAGCGCCGTCCTTCGGCCCATTCGTCGGTCTGCTCGGCCAGCACGGCGCCGACCAGGCGCACGATCGCGGCCCGGTTGGGGAAGATGCCCACGGAGTCGGTGCGGCGTCGGATCTCGCGGTTGAGGCGTTCGGCGGGGTTGTTCGACCAGATCTGGGTCCACACGTCTTTGGGGAAGGCGGTGAACGCCAGGATGTCCGCTCGCGCTGCGTCGAGGTGATCGTGGACATCGGGCAGCTTGCCGTCGACGTAGTCCAGCAGCCGCTCGAACTGCGCCTGCACGGCGTCCTTGTCGGGC
>NZ_JBDIVG010000034.1:0-52529 GCF_039631275.1 Janibacter sp. LM | reverse complement strand
CGCCCAGGACGAGGAGTGTCGGGAGTTGTCGGCGAAGCTGGTGATTGCGACGCGTGCAGGCTTGTTGGCGGTGTAGCGGAACCCGACGGTGCGGGACTTGCCCGAGGCGCGGGTGACGGGGACGGCACCACACATGGCGGCGACCTGTTCGGGGTTGTCGCAACGCTCAAGCAGAGCCCCGATCTCCGCAATCAGTGCTGCCAGGCTGACCGTGGCAGCACGGGGAAGCGTCTGGAGCAAGGTCGTCTTGGGGCGAGCCGCGAGCGCGCTGGCGAGGTCGCGTTCCAGACGGGTGATCTCGGTGTTGAGCAGCCCAATCTGAGCGACCGAGCCATGGACGACTGATTCGAGGATCCTCGGTGCGAGCGGGCTCGCGCTGGCAGGAGCCGCCCGGAGCCGGCTGAGGAGCTCTGCCGGGGACTTGCCGCCGCGGTAGCTGTGTCGACGGCAGAACTGACCCATCCGCCGCTCGCCAAGCAGTGCTGCGGCCTGAGGTGTCGGATAGTCGCTCAAGAACGCGAGCGCGATCTGAGAGGTCAGCTTCTGGAAGACCACAGCGGCGCCGGGCCAGTGCTCGGCCAGGACAGCCCACAGCTGGTTGGACGCCGCGGTGCGCGCCTCGACCAGTGCCGTTCGTGCCCGCACCAACGCGGCGAGTTCACGAGTCGCCTGCTCAACGGGCTCGACCCGGCGCAGCCGATGGCCGTCGGTTCTGGCGTAGTCGGCGAGCATGAACGCGTCACGAGATCTGACTTCGCACCGGCCAAGCCCCACCGTGGACGGGCGGCCTTGAAAGCGGCAGACTCGACCATCCAGACCGGGTGACCAGCGCCAGCGATCAAGCCGACGACCAAGCCTTCTCCGCGTTCGATCGCGACCGGCACTTGCGCCACGTCGCCTCCCTCGACGAGCTCGGCAAGTTCGCAGAACAACTTCATGAGTTGGTCCTCGGTGTGCTGAACCAGCCATCTCTTGATAACCGCGCCCTGGTCATCGATGAGGCACACCGCGTGCACGGTCGAGCCCCAGTCCGATCCACAGAACATCTGTTGACCTCCCGGCCGGACATCGCCGCTGGAGCCGGGCCGACCGTCGGATCCTCATTGTTCGGTCCTCACCGGGGCTGCTCTCTCGCGCCGATCAGGGGACCCGGCAACGACGAGGGCGACCAGCTCAAACAGGCCATCGAGTGGCGAGACATCGAGGCCGTCCCTCGCCGTTCCCGACGAACAGACCAACCTGGCCTGCCGGGCCATACTCGTCCAATGAGGCAGCGGCCGATCTCCTTGCTGGTCTTGCCTTCGGCCAGCCGTCGCTCGATGTAGGCGCGGGTCGCAGGATCGATACGCAATCATGTCAGGAGTTCTGGGTTCATGCCGGACTGATTAACTCAACTCCTCCAACGACCGGCCGATACCCTGAGCGGCCACCTGGAGGGCCGCGACCAGGCGGGGGCGGTGCCGCTTGAGTGTGGGTACGACGACGCCGATGGCCGCGACCACTTCGCCGCCGGCTGCGCTGCGGTGTACGGGCACCGCGACTGAGCAGGCACCGAGGGTCATCTCCTCCTCGGTGATCGCGTAGCCGTCGCGGCGGACCCGCGCCAGTTGCCCGCACAGCAAGGAGCGCTGTGTGATGGTGTAAGGCGTCATCCGCGACAGGTCACCCAGCACCTGTTCTTGCATCCGCGCGGGTGCATGGGCCAGCAGCACTTTGCCGACACCGGTGGCGTGCAGCGGCAACCGCGATCCGGCCGTGCTGACCACCGGCACGGATGCGCGGCCGGAGAGCCGGTCGACGTATAGCGCCTGCGTGCGGTCCCGGACGGCGAGATGCACCGTCGCCAGCGTGGCGGCGTGCAGGTCGTTGAGGAACGGCGAGGCGATCTCACGGAGGCCAGACTGCAGCGGGGCTAGCAGGCCGAGGTCCCAGAGCCGACGGCCGATGACGTACTCCCCGGACGGCCGGCGCACGAGCATCCCCCCGCGCACCAGCTCGCCGGCCAGCCGGTACGCCGTGGGGGTGGGTAGATCGGCCCGTCGGGCCATGTCGCTCAAGGTTAGATGCCGGTGGGCGGTGTCAAAGGCGGACAGCAGCGCGAGCGCCCGGGAGACCACGGTGGCGCCGGGTGTGGAGGTGTTGCCTGCCATTTGATCCATGTCTTTCGCTCAGCGAAAGTTCAGTGTCGCTGAGAGAGGTGGGGCACGTCTACCTTGAGGACCGTGAGCACACCGCAGAGTCCCGACCTGGCGCCCCAGTCGGTCATCAGCGAGGAGATCGGGAAGATCCACGCGGATGCCCCGGCCGGCGAGACCCAGCCCATGATCGACTTCCCGCCGTACCGCAGTTCACTGCTGCGGCACCCCACCAAAGGCCTCCACCACGCCGACCCCGAGGGCATCGAGCTGATGGCACCGGTATTCGGCCATTCCGACGTCGACCCACTCGAGGCGGACCTCACGATCCAGGGCGGCGGCGACCCGATCGGCGAGCGGATGGTCGTCACGGGGCGCATCACCGACAGCGACGGTCGGCCGGTGCGCCACCAGCTCGTGGAGATCTGGCAGGCCAACGCCGCCGGTCGTTACGTCCACAAGCGTGACCAGCATCCCGCGCCACTCGACCCGCACTTCACGGGCACCGGCCGCTGCCTCACCGATGCCGACGGCTCCTACCACTTCACCACGATCAAGCCAGGTCCCTATCCGTGGCGCAACCATCACAACGCCTGGCGCCCCGCGCACATCCACTTCTCGCTTTTCGGCACCGAGTTCACCCAACGGATGATCACCCAGATGTACTTCCCCGGGGACCCGCTTTTCGCACTCGACCCGATCTACCAGTCGATCACCGACCAGGCGGCGCGCGACCGACTGGTGGCGGCCTACGACCACAACGTCACCTCACACGAGTTGGCGACCGGCTACCGCTGGGACATCGTGCTCACCGGCAGCCACGCCACCCCGCTGGAGCGAGAGGGTCACCACGATGCCTGAGCAGTTGCCCGCTACCCCGGGTCAGACCATCGGCCCCTTCTTCCACTACGCGCTGCCCTACGAGGGGGGCCACGAACTGGTGCCGGCCGCCACGCTGGGAGCGGTCCGCCTCCGCGGCACCGTGTACGACGGCAACGGGTCACCTCTGCCCGACGCGATGCTGGAGATCCGGCAGGCCGACCCGGGCGGGACCATCCCGCAGCTCGAGGGTTCGTGGCGCCGGGACCGCGATTTCACCGGATGGGGCCGCTGCGCCACCGACCCGGCTGGACGCTACTCCTTCACGACGCTCGAGCCCGGCGCCGTCGACGGAGGCGCGCCCTTCTTCGCGGTCGTGGTCTTCGCACGTGGTCTGCTCAACCGGCTCTTCACGCGGGCCTACCTGCCCGGTGAAGCGGTCGGGTCCGATCCCTTCCTGGCTGGGCTCTCCGCCGAGCAGCGCGAAACGCTGATGGTGGTCCGCGAGGACGACGGGAGTCTGCGCTTCGACGTCCACCTGCAGGGTGACCGGGAGACTCTCTTCCTGGCCTTTCCGGGGCACGCATGACGGGCTACTCCCTGCTGACCCCCGGCTCCCATCGCAGCGCCGGGGCCCTAGAAGACGCCGCGTTGGTCGGGGCGATGCTCCAGGTGGAGGTTGCCTGGCTGCGTGCGCTGGCTCGGGTCGGTGCCGTCGACGGCGACCTCGCCGGGCAGGTGGCGAAGGTCACGCAGGACTGGGAGGTCGACATGGCGGCGCTGGCCGCGGAGTCTGAGTCCGCCGGCAACGCCGTCGTCCCGCTGGTGAGACTTTTCCAGGAGGCCGTGGGCCAGGACGCCGCGCAGGTCGTGCACCGCGGGCTGACCAGCCAAGACGTTGTGGACACCGCGCTGGTGCTGTTGGCCCGCGACGCGCTGATGCGGATGGGTGACGACCTCGCCGCCACCTCGCGCGCGCTCGCGGCGCTCGCCGGTCGGCACCGTTCGACGCTCATGGTCGGGCGCACGCTCACCCAGCACGCAGTGCCGATCACGTTCGGGCTGAAAGCCGCCCAGTGGCTCGCCGGTGTCCTCGATGCTGTGGCGCAGGTCGACGACGTTCTCGGGACGCTGCCGGTGCAGTGCGGTGGTGCGGCGGGAACCCTGGCCATGGTCGGCGAGCTCACCGACGAGCCACTCGCCGCAGCGCGGGCCTTCGCCGACGAGCTGGCCTTGGACTGGCCAGGTGTGCCGTGGCATACCAACCGTTCCGTGATCACCCGCATCGGCTCGGCCGTGGTGAGCACCTGCGACGCCCTCGGGGTGGTGGCCGCCGACGTCTCCACGCTGTCCCGGCCCGAGATCGGCGAGCTGCGCGAGGGCACGGTCGCAGGTCGTGGCGGCTCCTCGACCATGCCGCACAAGCGCAACCCGGTGCTCAGCGTGCTGATCCGCAGCGTCGCACTGCAGGCACCGCTGCTCGGTGCCCAGCTCCATCTCGCCGCGGCCCAGGCGGTCGACGAGCGACCGGACGGTGCCTGGCACTCCGAGTGGCCTGCGCTGGTCCGGCTGCTGGAGGCGGGCGTGACCGCGGCGTCTCAGGCCGCGGAGCTGACCGCCGGGCTGGAGGTCGACGGGAAACGGATGGGAGACCGTGTGGCTGCCGCCGCCGACGAACTTCTGTCCGAGCGGGGTGGCGGGGGGAAGCCCGCCGACTACCTCGGCTCGACCGACGCCTTCATCGACACCGTGCTCGCCCGCGTGCCCGAGGGAAGGGCTGCGCATGGCTGAGCCGGACCTGACCGCGACTCGCCTCGCCGGAGGACCTGAGTCACCTCGGCTGCTGGTCGTCGGCCCATCTCTTGGCACCTCGGTCGAGGCACTGTGGGAGGCGACAGCACGCCGCCTCGTCTATGACTTCGAGGTCGTCGGCTGGGACCTGCCTGGGCACGGCCGCAGCAAGCCGGCGACCGGGCCGTTCACGGTCGGCGAGCTGGCCGCGGCGGTGCGCCGCCTCGCCGCCGACGTCGCTGGCGACCGACCCGCGGCGTACGCCGGCGTTTCGCTGGGAGGCGCCGTCGCGCTGGAACTTGCCCTCGATCCCGGCGTGTTCACCGCAGTCGCTTGCATCGCGAGTGCGGCGAAGATCGGCGAGCCCTCTGCTTGGCATGAACGGGCCGCCCTGGTGCGCAAGGCCGGCACCTCCGTGATGGTCTCCGGCTCCTCCGAGCGCTGGTTCGCGCCCGGCTTCCTGATGCGCGACCCGGCCACCGGCACCCGGCTGCTCCTCTCGCTGGCCGACGCGGACAAGGACTCCTACGCCCTGGCCTGCGAGGCGCTCGCCGACTTCGACGTGCGGGACCGGCTCGCCGACGCCACGGTGCCGCTGCTCGTCGCCCCAGGCGACCAGGACGTCGTGATCTCCCCGCACACCGCCCGGAAGATCACCGCGGACCGTGCGCCGAACAGCTCGATGAACGTGTTCACCGGCTGTGGCCACCTGCCGCCGGCCGAGGACCCCGACGCGGTCGCCCGGGCCCTGAACGACTTTGCGACCGGAGGGAAACGATGAGCGACACCTACGACGACGGCATGCGGGTGCGCCGCGAGGTGCTCGGAGACGCGCACGTCGACCGCGCCGAGGCACACAAGACACCGTTCACCACCGACTTCCAGGAGCTGATCACCCGCTACGCGTGGGGCAGCGTCTGGACCCGCCCCGGCCTCGACCGGCGTACCCGCAGCGTCGCGGTGCTCACCGCGATGATCGCGCTCGGCCACTGGGAGGAGTTCGCCATGCACGTGCGCGCCGCGCGCACCAACGGGCTGACTCCTGAGCAGATCGCCGAGGTCATCATCCAAGCAGGCATCTACTGCGGCGTGCCTGCCGCCAACCACGCCTTCGCCGTCGCACAAGGGACGCTCGACTCCCTGGAGACCCCTGATGAATGACGCGTTCGTGTACGACGCTGTCCGCACCCCCTTCGGCAGGTACGGCGGGGCGCTGGCGGCGGTGCGCCCCGACGACTTGGCAGCCCTGGTGATCCGCACGCTCGTGGAGCGGACCGGTCTCGAGGGGGGCCAGGTCGACGAGGTCGTCTTCGGCAACGCCAACGGGGCCGGCGAGGACAACCGCAACGTCGCCCGGATGGCCGGTCTGCTCGCCGGGCTGCCCCCCTCGGTCCCGGCCTCGACGGTGAACCGGCTGTGCGGCTCCAGCCTGGACGCCACCATCGCCGGCGCCCGCCAGCTCACGCTCGGGGAGTCCGACGTGGTGCTGGTCGGTGGTGTCGAGTCGATGTCCCGCGCCCCGTGGGTGCTGCCCAAGCCCGAGCGGCCCTACCCGGCGGGCAACGCGGAGCTGGTCTCGACCGCGCTGGGGTGGCGGCTGGTCAACGCGGCGATGCCGACGGAGTGGACGGTCTCACTCGGTGAGGCCACCGAACAGCTCCGAGAGCGCGAGGGCGTGGCCCGCGAGGACCAGGACGAGTTCGCGCTCCGCTCCCATCAGGCCGCCGCGAAGGCGTGGGACAGCGGCTTCTACGACCCACTGGTCGTGGCCGTCCCCGGCGTCGACCTCCCCCGTGACGAGTCGATCCGCCCCGACTCCACGCTCGACAAGCTCGCCGGATTGAAGCCGGTCTTCCGCAAAGATGGGACGGTCACCGCAGGCAACGCCTCACCCCTCAACGACGGGGCGTCCGCCGCACTCCTCGGCAGCGCCAACGCCGCCCGGCAGATCGGCACCGAGCCGCTGGCGCGAATCGCAGCCTGGGGTGCGTTCGCTAACGAGCCACAGTTCTTCGGCTTCGCGCCGGTGGAGGCGGCGAACATCGCCGTGCGGCGTGCCGGCATCACCTGGCGCGAGGTCGCAGCAGTGGAGCTGAATGAGGCCTTCGCTGCCCAGTCGCTGGCCTGCATCCGCGCCTGGGACGTCGACCCCCAGATCGTCAACCGGCACGGCGGCGCCATCTCGATCGGCCACCCTCTCGGCGCGTCCGGCACCCGGATCCTCGGTGCCCTGGCCCGGTCGCTGGAGTTCACCGGCGAACGCTGGGGCGTGGCCGCGATCTGCATCGGCGTGGGCCAGGGCCTGGCCGTCGTCCTGGAGAACACCCGGGGGGGCGGCGCGTGAGCGCGTCCCAGTTCGTGGAGACCGCCAAGGAGGCGGTCGCCGATGTCGCCGATGGAGCCACTGTGATGATCGGCGGCTTCGGCACCGCGGGTCAGCCGGTGGAGCTGATCGAGGCACTGATCGAGTCCGGGGCCAAGGACCTCACCGTGGTCAACAACAACGCCGGCAACGGTGACCGCGGCCTCGCTGCGCTCATCCGCGAGGGTCGGGTCGGCAAGATCATCTGCTCCTTCCCGCGGCAGTCCGACTCCCACCACTTCGACGAGAAGTACCGCACCGGGAAGATCGAGCTCGAGCTCGTCGCGCAGGGCAACCTTGCTGAACGGATTCGCGCTGCCGGTGCCGGCATCGGCGGCTTTTTCACCCCCACCGGCTACGGCACGCCGCTGGCCGAGGGCAAGGAGGTCCGCGAGATCGACGGCCGCCACTACGTGCTGGAATACCCGATCCATGCAGACGTGGCACTAATCAAGGCCTACGCCGCCGACCGGCTCGGCAACCTCGTCTACCGCAAGACCGCCCGCAACTTCGGGCCAATAATGGCCGCCGCCGCGAACACCACGGTCGTACAGGTGCACGAGATCCGGCCGCTCGGCGGCATCGACCCCGAACACGTGGTGACCCCGTCGATCTACGTCGACCGCGTCGTCGAGGTGCCGTCCGAGCGCCCGGCGACCCCCGAGGAGGGGCGATGAGCATCACCGCAGAACGCATGGGATCCGGCCCGCTCGCCGCAATCGTGGCGCGCGACATCCCACCGGGTTCGTTCGTGAACCTGGGCATCGGCCAGCCGACCAAGGTCTCCAACCACCTCGCCCCTGGGGCCGACGTCATCCTGCACACCGAGAACGGCATGCTCGGCATGGGGCCGGAGGCACACGGCGACGAGGTCGACCTCGACCTGATCAACGCCGGCAAGGTCCCGGTCACCGAGCTGCCCGGCGCGTCGTACTTCCACCACGCCGACTCGTTCGCGATGATGCGCGGAGGCCACCTCGACTACTGCGTGCTGGGCGCCTTCCAGGTCTCGCCCACGGGTGACCTGGCGAACTGGCACACCGGCAAGCCCGACGCCATCCCAGCCGTCGGCGGGGCGATGGACCTCGCCATCGGCGCCAAGCAGACCTTCGTGATGATGAGCCTGCTCACGCGGGACGGTCACTCCAAGCTGGTTCCCGAGTGCACCATGCCGCTGACCGGCGTCGGCTGTGTCAGCCGCGTCTACACCGACCACGCGGTGTTCCTCCTCGAGCCCCAAGGGGTGGCCGTGCGCGACCTCTTCGGCATCTCCTTCTCCGAGCTCCAGGACCTCGTCGAGGTTCCCCTCGCCGACAGGACGGACTCCTGACGGCAGTCACACCCTGGAGGCATCGAAGCTTCTGGGAGTGACCAGGGCCCGGGTCAACCAATTGCTACGACGCCGACGTGCCGGGGATCCCGATCCGCTGACCACAACGACGATCGCCAAACCTTGATAGCCCGCGAGGCCGCAAAATCTACAAGAAGAGAGCCGCGAGCATCGAACCCGTCTTTGCCCAGATCAACCACAACCGCCGCATCCGAACCCTCTCTCGACGAGGCCTCGCCGCCGCGGACAGCGAGTGGAAGCTCATCTGCGCCACCCACAACCTCCTAAAGGCCTACCGGATGGCCTGAGGGCCAGGCCATCCGCCGGACTACCCGCGGTCCGGTCACCTCGTCAGGCGGCTGAGATATTCGTGCGACAGCCTCCCGACCGCAAGATCGCGTTCTCTTCACAAGCTCGGCATCGGGAAGGAGACCCTGGGTGAGTCCCGCCGAGTGGTGTAAGTAGCCGGCGGCCCCTTGGGCCCTTCGGGAACCGATGTCGTGTCGGTCCCACACATGAAGGGGCCACCGCGTGAGGCTCTGCGAGAACGACCAAGAACTCGTAGAGAAGGAATCACACGATGGCCCAACTCCAGTCTGCCCTGCTCCAGCTGCTCGGTACTGCGCGACACGGACGAGGACGAGGTGATGCGCCGGCTGCTCGGTTCGGCGCTGCAGATGCTCGTCGATGCCGAGGCCACCGAACACATCGGTGCTGCCAAGCACGAGCGGACCACGGCCCGCACGACTCAGCGCAACGGCACCCGTGAAAAGCTCGTAGCCACTACCGCAGGTGACGTCACGGTGAAGATCCCCAAGACTCGCACCGGGTCGTTCTTCCCCTCCCTGCTCGCCCCGCGCCGGCGGGTCGACAAGGCTTTACACGCGGTGATCTGCGAGGCCTACGTCCACGGGGTATCCACCCGCAAGGTCGATGACCTGGTGGCCGCCCTGGGCATCGAGTCGGGGATCTCCAAATCCGAGGTCTCCCGCATCTGCGCGACCCTGGATGAAGAGGTCGGGGCGTGGCGGAACCGGCCGCTGGACCACACCTGGTTCCCCTAAGTTTTCCTCGATGCCACCTACTGCAAGGTCCGCATCCGCGGGCGGGTGGTCTCCCAGGCGGTGGTCATCGCCACCGGGGTGTCCATCGACGGTCGCCGGGAGATCCTGGGCCACGCCGTCGGCGACAGCGAGAACGAGACCTTCTGGACCGAGTTCCTGCGCTCGCTGCGCGACCGCGGCCTGGCCGTGAGCAGCCCGGACAACCCGCTGGGGGTGCAGCTGGTCATCTCCGACGCCCACCGGGGCCTGACCAGTGCGATCGGCGCGGTACTGCCCGGGGCGGCCTGGCAGCGCTGCCGAGTGCACTTCATGCGCAACGTGCTGGCCAAGGTCACCAAAGGCAACGCCGAGATGGTCGCCGCGACCATCAGGACCATCTTCGCCCAGCCCACCGCGCCCTTGGTGCGCGAGCAGGTCGACACCGTTGCAGACATGCTCGCCACCCGCTTCCCCGCCGTGGCCGACATGCTGCGCGAGGCCAAGGCCGACATCACGGCCTTCGCTGACTTCCCCGAGGCCCACTGGCGCAAGATTTGGTCCAACAACCCCATCGAACGGCTCAACCGGGAGGTCAAGCGCCGCACCAATGTCGTGGGCATCTTCCCCAACGTCGCCGCCCTGGACCGGCTCGTCGGCGCGGTCCTGATCGAGGCCCACGAGGAGTGGCAGGTCTCCGATCGGCGCTACCTCTCCGAGGCCTCCATGGCCCAGCTCAACCCACCCGCACCGACTGCGATCACCGCGGCCCGACACACCGCGGAGGTCATGGACACCCCCGCCCTGCAAACGGCATAGTCAACATCAGCAGAGCCGCTCACGCAGCAGGCCTACTTACACCACCCCCCGGGGCCTCCATCGGCGCGTTGCGGTCCGGAGGCTCGATCCGGGTCTCGTGGAGCACCCTCGTCGGCTCTGAGATGGGCTCAGCGCCGTCGGCTACGCGGCGCAGCCAGACGGCCCAACATGCTGCATTGCTCCCGTGCTTGGAGCTGAACTCCAGACCGTGAGCCAGCGATCCGTCGTCGAGGATCTGTTCGTAGATCCACCGGGCCGCGAGGACCGTCCAGCGGCGATCTTCTCCGCATAGGTCCCCGAGGGTGAGACGACCCTTGCCAGTCTCGTGGAGCAACCGCGCCAGGCCGTGATTCAGTGCATCGAGCGAGTCTTGGTGGGCGATGTCGACGAACCATCCCGAGCTCGGCAGCATCAACCTGTAGAGCGCCCGTGCCTCGCGCCAGCCCTGGACGATCTTCTTCGGGTGGATCGACCACAAGTCATCCCAGTCAGCGGTGATGGCTTCGATCAGTGTGCGGTGATCTCCAGAGCCTTCTTCCGTGAAGACATCACTCAGTCGTGTGTTGCGCAGCCCCGGGGAGGGGGCGAGGTAGGCGAGCACCTCGCGGAAAGCAGTCTCTGGGTTGGCGGCGGCGTAGACCGTTGCCGCCCCCGTCGCGTCATAGCGACCCCACGATTGGATCGCCTCGCGGGTCGGGGTCATCTCGCGGACCTGGGGCCCTAGCGCCCCGTAGGACGGCTTGGCGATGCGCACCACCCGACGGTCGTGGTGGGCGACGATCCGCAGCCCAGTGCTCGTGCACCGGCGAGCGGCATCGCTCACCGTGGGCCTCATCCGTCAGTGCCCTCGACGAACGCCTGAGCGGCCTGCAACGTCAACGTGACTTCACCCTCGCGCAGCACCTCCAGCGGCGACCTCTCCCCCAAGCGGGGGTTGGCACCGATGAACCAGTTGCGCGCGACGTACTCATTCTCTGCGGAGGACAGCGTCTGCCACGCCCGATGGGCAGCGATGAGCCGAGCGGCCGCCTTGTCTCTGGGGTTGGGTCCATCGGCCCGCTGCCACTTCGATGCCTGCTTGCTGTCCTTGGCGCCGGCCAGGAACGACACAGCGGTCACCCCCAGACCACTGACAAGCTGCCGGGTGGTCTCGTGAATGTCCTGCGTCGTGGCCCGCTCATGGGTGGAAACAGCCAACCTGTTCATCGCGACCCCTCTCATCCGTGAGCACCCCATTGTAGCCACCAAAAAGCCACTTAAATACCCCCCAAAAACTTCCCATGTTGCGGAGGAGCTATCACGAGGTGACGTCGTCCACCACGAGGCCCGACGAGGTCAACGGGTCCTCTCCTCCGTCAGGATCGACCAGACCCAGAAGACCCCCGAGATGACCAGCGCCCAGGTCTGGACGGTGGCCCATCCCGAGGTTGCTGCCAGCGCGACAAGCACCCCCATCCCGAGTGTCGAGATCATCAGTCCCCAGCTCATCGTGAATCCCTCCTGCTGCCGCGTTGGTTGTCGTGCTGCTCTGATCCTGCCGATGCCTTGTGACAGCACCCTGGTCAGGCGACGTGGTGCAGGGCGATCCAGTTGCGGCGCAAGCCCTCGAGGATGTCGGGCCGCTGGGCTCGTTTCGCGCAGACCTCGACTGCGTCCTTGGTGACTCCGAGGCGATCTGCAGCGCCAGCGATGTCCAGGCCCCAACGGATGCAGTCCTCGAGGTCGTCCAGATGCATCCGCCGGCGTCCGGACCCGAGGTCGCTGACCTCTTGCCATGGCGCGGGCTGCGCGTCGGGGTCGTCGATGCTCTCCTCGTCCCAGGCCATCGGTGGGGCCCACCCCTTCAGCAGGGCTTCGCGGCGCATCCGCTGCGAATGGGCGTGTTCGTACCGGCTCGAGCACGGCGGCTCCTGGTCCCACAGCTGCTCGTACAGTTCCCGCACGTGCAGCGCGAACCGGGCCACGGTCGGCTCCGCCTCGTCCTTGGTCAACGCCAGGCGCAGGTTGGTCGAGCTGCACCCGGCGTGCTCGGCCAGACGCACCGCGGTCCAGCCCTGCGCGATCAGTGCCCGCAGACGCCTGCGGGTGCCTGCGCCGTCGACGAGCATCGCTGGCGGCGTCTCGGCAGTCACCTCGTGGCGGCCGGGCAGGACCTCCAGGAGCTTGTCCTGGGTGCTGGTGCGGGTTCGGTGACCGGCGATCACTCGCCGAATGGTCACCGGCGCGATGCCGCTCTCGCGAGCTATGGCGCGGATGCTCAACCCGCTGCTGCGCAGGTGCTCGATGTGGGCTCTCGCGTGGGCGCCGGTCACGTAGTGGTCGACGGCGAGACGCCCGTACGCGATCCGGCGGTTGCGGTCGGCCCCGTAGACGCGCCACGCCTCGCGGCACTCGACGCGGCGGCATCCATGGTCGACGTAGCAGCGCCAGGTGCCGTGCTCGATGGTGCAGTCCGGGCTGTGTCGGTGGGCCATGCTCATGCTCCTGTCGTCTCGCGGTGGCTGGGAAGGGGACTCATCCTGGGCGCGTTGTGCGACGCGGCTCGGCCCTGCTGTCGATCGAGCGATCGGCTCTTCTGGTGGCGTCGCTGGAGGCACGCTCGCCGCGCCTCCTGGGAGGGCCCGCTGGATCGGCTCGTGGGCGTTGAGGGCGGTCCCGGGTGCAGCGGGTTCAGTGCACGCTCGGTCATCGTGAGATCACGTCCGGGAGCGCTGCCATGAGGTCCTCGACGCTTGGGGCGCTGGTGGGCTCGTGCTGCTCGTGGCACCAGTCGCACAGGCCACGGGTGAGGCGTTCCTGGTCAGCGTCGAAGGCCGTGCGGCCGCAGTCGCGGCAGGCGTCGCCGAGTCGGGTGTCGATTGCCAGGGCGGTCAGCCCGGAGCGGGCTGCGGGGATCAGAGGTTGCTGGAGCTCTTCGGCATCGTCGAGGTCTCCGGCGATGCTGGGGCTGGTGAGGCAGTGGGCGATCGCCTGCGGGGTCAGGCCACGCTCGAGGGCGGGTGCGACGGCCTGGGCGAGGATCCCGTTGAGCCACCGCCGGCGGGCGCCCCACTTCCAAGCACGGTCCAGCTCGAGCAGGTCGACGACGTGGTTGATACCGGTCGTGGAGTAGATCCCACCCGTCGGCCGCGTGCGGCCGCTCGTCGCGCTCGATGCGCGGTCACTCAGGTGACGAGCACTACGTGAGGAGGAAGGAATGTCGTCGGGGGTTAGAACCCTCTCGGGGGGTAGATCCCTATAGGACCCCACATCTGACGACAGGGCCGACCCCACATCTGTGTCCGGGCCCTCGTGGCCGATGCCCGGCTCGGCGGGCTGCCCCTGGGCGCCGTCTCGAGCCTCGTCGACCACGGCAGCCTCGGCGGCGCCAGCGAAGCCCAGAACCTCGTTCTCCGTCTCGACCGGCGCCTGCTGCTCATCATCGACTCGCTGCAGCATCCACAGCCCCGGCGCGGCCGGCACACGCTGCACCTGCAGCACCCCAAGACCGACCAGGACGTCGACGTGCCGGCGGAGCGTGCGCGCGCTGACGCCCACACGCTCCGCGATCTCGGCCGATGAGTCACTGGTCCAAGCCCGCGCGCCCATCGCCGACGTCACAAACGCCCAGGTGCGCACCTCACCCGCGCCGCATTCCCCCGCCTCCAGCGCGCGCACGATGGCCCACGGGATGACGTCGTAGGAGCCATGCAGGTCGAGGAACTCGTAGCGGGTGAGGCCGGTGCCCCTGTCGACCCGGGAGGTCGCGATCGCGCCGGCCTCGATCAGTCGCGCCGTGACCCGGCCGACCTGCTCGGTACGAGCGCCGGGGTCACGGCCGAGCTTCTCGGCGATCTTCGCCTGCCCGACCGTGACGTCCCGCGCGCCTCGCGAGCGCATCGAGAGCAGCACGACCAGCTGTGCGTACTCGGCGGCGGCGAGCACATCGCGCCACCTGCGGGGCACGTGCACGCCGTGCTGGCCGCGCCGGGCTGCGCGCAGGAAGCGCTCATCGGTGGCGTAGTCGGTGGCCATCGTCGCGGTGATCAAGAGGACCACCGCAGTCCGTAACAAGACGACGTAACAAGGGCCGTAACAGGTGGCGTAACACGCCACATAACAAAAGGTGCAGGAGGGTAGGCGGTACCCACCTCCGGTGCTACAGTCATGAATGACTCCCACGGAGTTTCTGGAAACCGAGAGGTCGAGCCGGCGAAAGCAAGACCCTCAATCGTGATCAGCAGTTGGCGCTGCTGATATCTGGAGCGGCCCCCTCGGGGGCCGCTTCTTCGTTGTCTAGCTAGCCAGACGAACCTCCTCTTGAGCGTCCTGAGCAGTGAAGTCGAGCTTGTCCTGGGTGCCGATGACTTCGGCGTCCTGACCGATGGCGATGCGGAAAATCGCGCGCAGGTACTTGCTGACGTCCACGCCGAGGCTCTCGGCGATCCCCTCGATCTCGACCGCGAGCGGCTCGTCGAGCTTGATCGGCAGTCGAACCGACAAGCCCTTCTCCGGCAGCGCGAAGTCGCTCGGTGAAATCTGGCGGACCAAGCGCACGAGGTCATCCCCCGTACTCGGAGCCATGGTCAGAGGCACCGCGATCTGGTCCATCCGGTCACTGCTGAAGCTGTGGGCCAGGGAGATCAGGATCTCCCTGTACGTCGCGGCCTGAACTCCCGAACGAGCTGCACGGTTTGCCAGGGCCGTGGACATGGCTGGCGAGACGCGCGGGTTCCACTGCCGACGGTCGACGCCACGGGGCGGGCGACCGCCGCGACGGTGGGGCGAAGTCGTGTGTGCCATGTGCGTCACCCTTCCATGTCGGTTAGCGAAAACCCGGAACTCGATCCGGTGTGTCGTGGACCAGTAAGTGCCGTTGCCGCTCGGGTTGTGACATCCGATCCAAGAATTTTTTCCTCAGCCCCCGGCTTGGACGCCGATGGCCTGGACTTCGCCGATGGTGACGTTGCTGCTGGCGGTCGACGTCACGTTCTCGGCAGGCCGGTTGACTCCGGTGTAGGTGACCTCGTGGTGGAAGGTTGCCGTGACCGTGTACTGGCCCGCCTGGGTGTATCCCTTGGGTACGCCGCAGTCGGGGCTGGTGGCCCAGCCCATGGACGGGTCGTAGGCGGTGCCGGAGCCGTTGCAGGTGATCGTCGTGCCGTTGCCGAGGTCCCAGGTGACCTTGGTGACCCGGTCCGAGACCGTGACCGTCCGGCCGCCGGCCGACGCGGACTCGCTCTGCGTGGGAAGCGCCTGAGTCCACAACCAGACGGGGACCCCGACAGCGCCCTGGCACCCGTCCCCGGTGCACGGCGCAGACCCGATGCGTGGCTTAGCGAGCCGGATCTTTGCCTTGGCGCGCTCCGCGAGCTCCTCCACCGACACAGTCGTGCGGCGCGTTGTGTTCGTGGTCGTAGTCGTTGTCGTCGAGGCGACCTGCTGAACAGTCGGCGCTGCCGGATCGGCCGTGGGGCAAGGCGCCGACGGCGGCGGCCCACCGCACCCTCCAGGCAGGACCGCGCCGTAGATGTCCCGCTGGATGCCCGCCGTCAGCTGCGCGATCCGCTGGGCCTCAGTCAGCACCACCGGCTGTGCGCTCGATGATGGGGTGCTCGGGCCAAGGATCGTCTGCAGGATGGGATTGGTCGTCGTTGTGGTCGTCGTGGTCGTCGTGGTCGTACTCGTTGTGGAGCTGGAGGTGTCCTCTACTGTCACCTCGCAGATCAGCGTCGGGCAGGCCAGCGCAGGAGTCGCTGCTAGCCCGACTGTGGACGCCGCGATGAGTGTCGCAGCGGCACCTCTGGTGATCACCCTTCGGTGGCGCACGGTCCCTGCTCCTTGATGCTGTCGATCAGCCATGTCCCCTCCTGCTCCCCTTCTCCTGGCACGGTGCGCACCAGGAACTCGGCTTTCGATCCAACCTTGACGGGCTTGCCGTTCTGGTCGCCCCGGATGTCCTTACCCTGCTTATCCAGCAGGCGCGCACTTCGCTCAATGCAGACTGTTGAGGCCACCTGAGGTCCACCGACGACTCCGGGCTTGCGGTCCCAGGAGGTGGATTCGGTCTCGATCGAAGCCACCTTGTCGGCACCCTTGACGGTCTGACCCTTCTGCTTCGCCGCCTTGATGGCCGCGTCCTGCTCGGTCACCAGACTCTCGGTGTAGAGGGTCTCGGGGTACGGGTCGAGACCTGGCCGAGCGAATGCCGTGCGGATGGTCTTCTCAGAGGCCTTGATCGCGGCCTGCTTCTCGGCGTCCTTGTTGTCCTGACCGCTGGAGGTCGCGGTGCTCTCCGGCGGCGGCTTGGGGTCGTCACCGCACCCGGCCAGCGTGATCGCGGCCGCGGCAGCGGCGACGATGGCGGTGATGGGTCGGGTGGTGCGCATCTGGAAATCTCCTCAGGTGTGGACGGGCTCGGGGGTGGCTTCGGTCTGGGCGGCGCGCACTCGGGTCAGCACGTCGTTGATCAGGTCGATGGTCTCGTCTTCGAGGTCGCCGTACTCGTCGAGACGACGCCGGCAGTCGGCGATGACCTGCTGCGCGCGACCAGGGCGGCCGGTGCTCCACGCGGCGGCGATCGCATCGCGCCACAGCGCCTCGCTGACGGGCTCGACGTCCAGGCCCTTGGCAGCCGCGAGGGTCGCGGTGCGGGCGTCACCGATGTCGAGGGCCCTGCGGGCGAGCTCGTGGGCCACGTCGGCGACGGCCGCGACGATCTCCTGCCGGTCGGTGTCGGCCCACGCGTACCGGTCTTCCTCAGTGCCAGACAGGGGCTGCCCGGTGACCAGGTCGAGCGCTGCACGCAGGTGCGACGTGGGGGTCTGGTCCAGGCCGTCCTGGACGAGCTCCTGGAAGAGCCACCAGTCGACCGCAGTCGACTGGTCCAAGTGATAGCCGTCCTGGTCGACGATCGCGACGTAGGGCTGCCCCTGATCGCCGTGGCCGAGCCAGTTACGGGCCGACGCCATGTACTGGTTGCGCTTCTGCCCGGCCTTCTTGGACCGGTCGAGCGGGAAGATCGCCTCGGTGAACGTCTGCGGCCCGGCACCGCCGTGCAGCGCGAGGTAGGCCACGACCTCGGTCATGCGCCTCGGAGCGGTCGGCTTCTTGCCGGCGGCCCCTGCGACGTGGACCGGCCCGAGGAGTCGGACCTGCGGCCTGTCGGTAGGCAGTTCCCCGACAGGCGTCTCGACGTCGACGACGTCCTCTCCCCCATTCGCGGGCTCCTCGAGGTCCCCGTCGAGAGGCTCCGCTTCGGAGGCGATGACCGGCTCCTCGTCGAGGTCCTCGCCATCGCTGACCTCGAGCGCATGGTCTTCGCTGGACGTCGGCTCGTCGACCGGCTCGTCTTCGCGGTCCTCTTCGAGGTGCTCATCCTCGGGGCGCGTGGACTCGACCGAGCCGGCTTCCTCGACCTGAGTCATGTCTGCCGGCTCCACCTCCTCAAGAGCGTCGAGGCCGTAGGGGTCATCGTCGATGTCGGTCATCGCCGGCGAGGCCGTGGGGATGGTCTCGAGGTCGATGGCCTCCAGAGTGATCCCGTCAGCCCACTCGGGCCCGTCAATGCCGTCGAGGTCGTCCGCGGCGCGGAAGGCGTCGAGGGTGGCCTCGTAGGTGGCTCGGGGCAGCATCTGGGGGGTGACCTGCAGTCCTATCGGGGCCAGGGTGGCGTGAGCACCGTGGACTTCGTCGCCCTCGAGGGTCAGGGTCCACTCCCCCGTCGGGGTCTGGCCGGCGGTCACGGACGCGACCGCCACTCGGGGGGTGGCCTGCAGGACTGCGTCGAGGCGCTGCTGCTGGTCGAGGTCGATGGGGCCGGTGAGCAGGATCAGGTGAGGGGTCCACGACTCGTCGACGACGCCGTCGGTGCGAGCCTGCTGGGCATCAGTGACGCCAGCTTCGGTCAGGGCTCCGCGGACCACGCCGGCGGAGTATTCGAGGGCGGTGAGGATCTCGTCGAGGGTGTCGACGTACGTGGCTCGGTCGGAGCCGATGGCGTCGATGAGGTCCGGCAGGACACCCACGAGCGTGATGCGGGTGTCATCGCTCCACTCGCACCCGAGGAGCTCGACGGTCATCGCGGTCAGTACCGCAGTGCTGAGCTCCTCCTCCCCGACGAGCGAGAGGCTGCGCAGCTCTTCGAGGTTGAGCAGCAGGTGGGCCCGGTCGGCGTCGTATCCGATGGTCACCAGCGACGGGTACGGCGCGATCTGCTCGGCGGCGTCCTCGACGCTCAGCAGGACCTCGTCGGTCATCTCCTGACGCTGCAGCACCCACACGCCGGGACCGTCCTGGGCGAAGGGCTCGGGCAGGTCCTGATCGGCGTCGACGAGGTACAGCTCGAGGGAGTCCTCGCACAGACGGGCTGCGCGCAGCGCCGGCATGGGCTGCTCGAGCGCGGTGAGGTGGGCTGCCAGGCTCCGCAGGACCCTATCGAGGTCAGCAGCGGCGACGGGGTCGGCCGCCGCCCTCAGCTGGGCCTCGGCCACGGCAGCCTCTCCCGCGGGGAGCTTCACGCGCCGGCCCGGCTGACGGTGCTGGGACTGACGCTGCCGCCGACGGGCGAGCAGCGTCAGCAGTCCTGCGGCAGCGAGAGAGCCCAGACCCGCCGCTGTGACGACGACGCTTCGCCTGTCTTCCGGCTGCTCGACCGAGGGCGTGGCGGCCGAGCTCGTCGGGGTGGAGGTCTGAGTCGGCGCCGGGGTCGTGGTGGGCGTCGACTGGGGGGTGGCGGTGGTGGGCGGGTCGCTCGGAGGGGATGCAGTCTCCGAGCGACCCGCGGCCCCGGCCGTCTGAGGGGATGTAGTGGCCGGGGTGGACGCCTCGGAGGAGGGACTCTCCGGGGCGCCGGTCTTAGCCTGGCGGTCGCCAGGGGTGCTCTGCGTGCTGGGGGTGGCCTTGGCGCGCGACTGATCGGTCGGCGTGTGGTCATCCACGCTGGTCGAGTTGGGGACGGTGATGGTCCACCCCGGGTGGATCAGGTCAGGGTCGCTCAGCCGCTGCCCGTCGGGCTGGACCCGTTCCTGGCTGGCGTCGACCAGCTCGTCGTAGCGGGACCCGTCACCGAGCTCGTCCTCGGCGATCTCCCACAGGGTGTCCCCCTGGGCGACGGTGACGTCGCTGCTGCGTGGAGGCGACGTCGGTGCCTTCTCGCTGGTGGTGGCGGCGGTCTGCGCGGCCACGTGGCTGGCTTGGGTGGCCGGGGCCATTGCTGCCGTGCCCGAGGCGCTGGCCTGAGGGGCGGCAGCGGCTGCGGGAGTGCTCGCGCTGACGCCGAGCATGGCCACGGCCGCGACGATGGCGCCGACGAGCACCGCCGACGACCCTTGGGTAAGGCCCAACGGTCCGCGCAGCTGCGGGACCTTCACGTGAGTGAGCGCGGCCCACCCTTCGACCAGGGTGCTGACCGCGAAGGACGCCCAACCGAGCCATCCGACGATCGTCATCAGCGCGATGAACATCGACCCGGAGGCGTCCGGGGTGCTGACCGCGGTCCACGCCTCCTGCAGGCTCGGCAGGTGGTCAGGCAGGGGGTTGCCGCCCAGGACCGCCAGAGCGACCGGGACACCGACGAGCGCGGCGAGCAGCGCGACCAGGGCGAGCAGACCGGAGATCAGGGTGCGTGCGCGGCTCATGAGGGTCCTACCTGCTCGGGGGACGCCGAGGCTGTCCCGGTGACGGTGCCGCCCTTGACGAAGGGAGTGAAGGTGGGCGACCAGGTCCCGGTGGTCGTGACGGTGACGGTGTTGCCGCTGACGGTCACGGTTCCCTCGTGGCTGGTGCGGCGCAGGTATGCGCGCGCGGCTGCGGCCCCCCGAGAGGGGTCGACGGTGCTGGTCTGGCCGGCGATGACGTCACCGGTCAGCTCCTGGCTGGCTGCTCGCGCAGCTTCCAGGGCGGCGAGCTCAGTCTGGTGGGTGGCGCGGATCTTGCTCGAGCCGTCGTAGATCATCCCGGCCAGCGCGAGGAGGCCGACGGTGACGACGACGAAGTAGACGCTTGCGGCGCCGCGCTCGTCTCGCAGTCGTGTCAGGGGCCGCATCACTGCCTGCCTCGGTAGCGGTCGAGAACGGACGATCCTTCGCCGGTGACGGTTCGCGTGCCGGGCAGCCCGGGGACGGCGAGGTCACCCAGGGGCACGGGGCAGGTGACGGTGACGGTGATGGCGCCGCTCTCCCCCGGCGCGGAGTTGAAGGCGCTGGTGTCGACGGCGATGTCAGCGGGGCAGTCCAGCCCCTTCTGCGTGAGCACGTCCTGGGCAGCTTCACGGGCGGACCCGCTGGCCTCCCCCGGGGTGCGGGAGATCGACGCAGCTCGCGCGGCGGCGTAGGCGGCGGAGTCGACGTTCATGTTGGCCTGGCCCACGCGCGCGAAGCCCATGGTCAGCGCGAGCACGATCAAGACCGCGGGCGCGATCAGGATGACCTCGAGCGAGACCGCTCCGTGGTCGTCATGGATCCTGTGGGCGGTGCTCATGGGGCGGTCACCCGCTCCACGGGGCTGGAGGCGTGCACGTCGATGCCAGGCAGCGGCAGGATCGGGACGATCTGGGGGTACTGCGCCCGAACGCGGACGGTGACGGTGTCCGCGGACCGGTCCGCGTCGACGTCGAGACCCTCGAGCTCGCTCTGGTCGAACCGCGACAGATAGGTCGTGGTCGCGGCCTGGGCGTCGTCGGCTGTGGCGCCGTCGACCCGGCCGGACTCGACACCGAACTGCGCAGCCGAGGTGGCCACGTTGCGCCAGTGGTACATCATCCCGGCCTGCACGCAGGCGAACACGAGGCCGATCATGATCGGGGCCAGGATTGTCGTCTCCAGCGAGATAGCGCCGCCGTCACCACCGAGCAGACCCCTGCGCGCCCCGACAGCGCGGCGTGCGCAGTCGAGGCGTTGGGGGGTGCGTGCTCGGCTCGTCATCAGGGGGCCTGTCGGCTCAGAGGCCGGCGCCCTTGGACCGGACGGCCGCGATGATCAAGCCACCGACGGCGACAGCGGCAGCGGACAGGCCGATGGCCACGAGGATCGTCTCGATCGAGATGGCCCCGGACTCGTCCTTGGAGCGCTCGATCGCCGCCGCGGCGCGGTCGCGCGAGGACATGAGGATGGCAGTGGCGATCGCCGACAGGACGATCGTCAGGTGGGTGACGGTGCGAATCATGGTTTTCCCCTCTGGTGTGTGGTGCTTAGGCCCATTCCAACGGACATGTCAAGATTTTTCGCTTCAACTCCCGATCAGGCTGATGCCCATAGGGAAGAGCAGCGACGCCATAAACAGCATGATTAGGACCGCCAGGGGCGCCGACAGGCTGGTCGTGGCGTCGGAAGCGCGGACCTGCTCCTTGGACAGCAGCCGGTCGCGCATGCTGGCCGCGCGCGACATGAGGCTGTCGGTGATCGACCCTCCGGAGCTGGTCAGGCGGGTGATGTCGGCGATCTCGTGCAGCTCCGGCACCTGCAGGTCGTCCGCGAGCTCGTCGAGGGCGTCCCACGGGGGGACGTTGGACCACTGCGCGCGCTGCAGAGTCTCGCGGATGCGGGTGAACATCCACTCGTCTGAAATCCGCGCGGCGCCGCTCATGGCGGAGACGACGCCCTCGTGTCCCAGCCGGCGGATCGCCACCAGGCGCAGGTAGGAGATGGTCGCGAACGCGAACTCCTCCCGGCGTTCCTTGGCCTGGTCGCGCACGACAAGGTCTGGGGCGAACCACAGCACGCCGGCGATGAGCAGGCCGACGCCGAAGGGGACGGCGAACGGCAGGCCGAGGTTGAGCGCCGAGAGCAGCACTCCCAGCATGGCCAGGACGACGAACCCGAGGAGAGGCACGAGGAGCTTCTGGGCCCAGAAGCGGCGGGTGGAGATGCCCAGCAGGTCCAGGTCGGCTTCGGGGGCTGTGGCCCAGCTGCGTCCGGCGACCAGTCGCTCGAGGCCAGCGCCGAGTCTCTCGATGCCTTCAGCAGGTGCATCGCTGGTCTTGGTGGGGCGCGCGGTGGCGGCGAAGTTGGCCGGGGAGAGGTTGCCGATGGCCACGTCCAGGCGGGTGTGCACGGGCATTAGTTCACGGGCGATGAGCGTCAGGCCGATACCGACGCCCATCCCGCTGAGCACGACGAGCATCCAGGTCATCGGGATCCCTCCTGGGGGCGGGAGAGGAAGCGTGGTGAGGGCGTGGTCGAGGCGCGCTGGCGCAGCCAGTACAGGACCGCGGCGAACAAGCACGACAGGGCGAGTAGCACGGTCTGTCCCAGGGCGGTGTCGCGGTAGACGCTGCCGAAGGGGGTGAGGAAGACCAGGACGATGACGGACGCGATCGTGATGATGCTGATCCACCGTGACTCAGTCAGGGGCTTGGCGCGGTCCACCTCGATCTCGCGTCGGGCGCGGACTTCGACCGCAACCTCGGCTGCGATGGCTTCCAGCGCTGCGGAGAGGCCGGCCCCGGAGAACTGCGCGGCTTGAATCAGCGACGCGGCGATGTAGTCACCGGTCTGTGAGTCGAGCTCCTCCGCGAAGGAGTAGAGGGATGCCTCCAAGGGCGCGTTGCCGCGCAGCCGGGCGACGAGCCGCTCGACCTGGGGGCGGATGGCTGTGGGGGTGGAGGGCAGCGTCTGGACGATGGCGGTGGCCATCGAGGCGTTGGACGAGAGGATCCCGCGCAGGGCGCGGACCCATTCCTCCAGCGCCTCGAGCTCGTCGGGGTCGACGCCCTTGTTGGGGCGCACCAGTCGCATTCCGCCGACGGCGGCCGCGGGGGCGATGAGGATCATGACGATCCAGCCGAACAGCGCGGCGACGACGACGCCGACGGCCAGAGCCGCTCCTGCGGCGATGGTTTCCTGCCGGGTCAGGGACAGCAGCCCGGATCCGGCGGCCTTCTTGCGCCGTGTGCGTCGGGGTCCGCGAGGAGCGGCGGGATCCGCAGGGGTGAAGCCGGCAACGACCAGCACGATGCCCAGCGCCAGGCAGATGCCGATGAGTGCGCCGATCATGCCGCTCCCTCCTCGTCGTTGGGGATGATCAGGTCCAGGGGGCGATCCCAGGTGGAGTAGCCCTCTGTGAGCCACTTCGGGTCGAACCCGCGTCGCCGCAGATCGGTCAGCCACGGGGGGCGCTTGCCGGTGGGCACGGCCCGCCCATCGGGACCGGGGGCCCACAGTGGCTCGATCTCGATGGGGTTGAGGTCGTTGCTGACGTCCAGTGCGATGACCTCGTCGACGAAGCGGTGCTTGCGCCCGCCCTCGAGCTCGGACTCGTCGATGACGCCGATGTGGACGATCAGGTCGACGTGCTGGGCCACCAGTCGCGTGGCGTCCCGGTCAGAGATGTTGGCCATGTGCGAGGTGATGAGCGTGACCATGCGCGAGATGGTGTCGACACCGGACTTGGCGTGGATGGTCGAGACCGATCCCTGCCCGCCCTGCATGGCCTGAAGCATCGCGAGGACCTCGCTGCCGACGACTTCCCCGATGATCAGCCGGTCGGTGTTCTTCTGCAGCGACGTCTCCACAAGGTCCGTCAGCGACATCCCTCCCCCGCTGCCGTCCCCCTCCCCCGCGGCGACGGCCTCGGCCGCCCAGATGCGAGGGTGGCGCACGGTGTCGTGGTGCAGACCCAGCTCGTACATCGACTCCATGGTCGCCAGGCGAACCATCGGGTGAAGCGCGTTGAGGATCGAGCGGATGAGCGTGGTCTTGCCGGACCCGGCAAGACCGGAGACGACGATGGACTTGCCGGCCCGGACAGCGGCGGCCAGGAAGGCATTGAGGCCGGCGTCGATGGATCCCAGGTCCTGCATGTTGTCCAGGTCGGTGTCGAGGTGACGGTGCACGCGGATGGAGATCGAGGGGCGGTGGCAGATCCACGCCTCGGCCGCCAGACGAGACCCGTCGGGCAGGGCCATGCGCAACTTGGGGGTGCGCTGGGAGAAGTCCTTCTCCCGGGGGCCCATCGTGCGTGCGATCTGCTGGACCATCTCGATCAGCTGGTCGTCGCTCTCGGCGATGACCGGTCCTCGCTCGATGCGGCCATCGGCGAACGTCAGCCAGACCATGTCGTAGCCCTCGATGTCGATGTTCTCCACCAGCGGCTGGTCAATCAGCTGCTGGATGCGGCCCAGCCCGAAGATCGAGTCGAGCACGCCCTGCGACAACGCGACCCGCTGGTCGTAGGGCAGCGCGTCCCTACCCTCGAGGACCTCTCGTGAGCTGTAGTCCTCGATCTCCTGCTCGGCGTAGGTGCGGATCTCGTTCTCGTGGAGGTCCCGCGAGGGGGTGCGCCCTGCCTGCCCGCTGGCCTGCGTGAAGCGCTCCACGGCCCGACGCTGCAGCTGGGCGACAACCGTCCAGTCGACGTCGGCGGGGGTGGACTCGACGGGCTGATCCCCGGCCGGATCAACGTGCGCTGGCTCGGACTGCCGCGGTGCCGGCGGGTGGGGCGCCGGCGGCGGCGGAGTGGGCCCCGCGGGTGGTGCTGCAGGGGCGGTCGATGGAGTGGGGCCCGCAAGGGAGCGGGCAGTCGGCGCGGCAGGGCCTGCGGAGAACAGCGGCAGGGCGGCCGGGTCGTTGGGCTGCTCGGGCACGTTGTGGGCGCTCATCAGGACTCCTGAAGGATGGCTCGGGCGCGGTCCGCGTGCTGGGCAGCCGCCTTGACCAGGTGGTTGATGGAGCGGACGTAGCCGCTGGAACCGTGGCCGCGGGAGGGCGCGATGGAGGCCCCGTAGACCGCGGCCCGTGCTTCGTCGCGGGCGACCTCGGCCACGACGGCGGTCGGGCCGACGATGCCTTGGATCTCCCGGGCCCCGTAGGGGCGGATGTCCGGGCCCTTGTCGCGGCCAGTGACCGGCACCAGGCCGACGCGGTCAGGGGTTCCGCTCTGCTCGAGCCGACCGCGAAGGGCCTGCAGGCCGATGACGGTCGTGTTCAGCGCCGGCAGGGTCGTGTCAGTCAGCGCCAGCACGCAGTCCGCAGTCTCCAGCAGGGTCCACGCTGCGGAGTCGCTGACCCTGCCGGCGTCAATGATGACGTCCACTCCCCCTTCGGCGCTGATGGTGCGCAGCGCCGCGGACAAGGGACGCCACACGCCGGCCAAGGGGTGGGCGTGCTCGGGTGAGGGGATGGCTGGCAGCAGGCGACGATCGGTCGTGCCCGGCAGCAGCAGGGTCCGCTCGTGCAGGAACTCGACGTAGCCGGCTCGGTCACGGTTGGCCAGCTCGAGGATGGAGGTGGTGTGCGGCTGCTGGCCGGCCCACACCCCAGCCAAGATCGGGGATCCGCCGCGGGTGTCGGCCTCGACGATCAGCGTCGGGCGCGGCGAGAGGTTCGCCCAGGCGATCGCAGTGGTGGTCACTCCCGGGGAGGCAGAGAAACTGGTCAGGGCGTAGATGGCCATGTCGTCCCCCGGGTCAGCGCGCGGAGGGGTCGAGGGCGATCGCCAGGCGGCCACTACCGCCGGCAGCCATCAGCTCGCGTGCCGAGTCGCTATTGAGGGTGACGTCGATCGTGCGGGCGCCGTCGTCGCCGGGCTCGCCCACCGAGGCCACCGTCGCCCGCCACGTCTTGCCCGTGGTCAGGGCGGCGGTCTCACCCGGCTGGCCGGTCTGACCGCTGGCTTGTGGACTGTGCGCGATGACGACACTGACCGTGTCGCCGGGTCGCAGACCCAGGGCAGGCATCTGCGAGGGCTTGACGGAGACCCCGACGATCGACATCCCCCCGTCAGGAGTGACCTTGTTGACGAACATCGCCGGGGACAGGACCGTCCCCTCAGGGATGTTGGAGGTCGCGAGCAGGCCGGCGGTGTTCTGCAACTGCTCGGCCGGCATGGTCTCGATGCCGCCACCCCCGGCGATCTCGGTGGTGGACAGCTGCTGCACCTTCACCGGCTTGCCGGCCTCGATGTCGGACGCGGCCACGAGCACCGTGTGGGTTTGAGCGCCCCGGGCGGTGAACCACCAGCCGAGAAGTCCGCACAGGACGACAAGGGCGACGCCGAGCCCGATGAGTGCGGGTCGACGGCGCTTGGCTGCGGTGGCCACCGGTGGTGCCGGTACGGCGGGCGCCCGAGTTGAGCGCGTCGGCGCGTCTGGTTCCGCAGGCGTTGTGAGGGCCTGAGTGCTGGTCATTAGCGTTTCTCCCCTGGCGAAAGGTCGGTCAATGGATGCGCGATCGACGCTATGCGTCGAGTCAAGAAATTGCCGGTCAGCCGAAGAACTCGTCTACCGGCTCGGTGGGCTCTGCTGGCCGGGCCTGGGGCGGGTGCTTGACCGCGACGGCCAGTGAGGCGGCCACGAGCGTGGTGCGACGCACCCGCTTGTCGTCGACGGTGCCCGCCTCCTCGGTCAGCTCCTGTAGGAAGGCCGCGTCCCCGGGGCTGTAGCGGGGGCCAATGGGCACCTGCGGCTTGGCCCGACGGGTTCCACGCGGCGATCGGTTGCCGCGCACGTCCTTCGTCATGCCACTGCGCAGCCCGTGAATGGTCTTGGCGCGCTCGATGACCTCCTCGCGGTGGTCCTCGCAGGCCCACACAGACAGCTGTGCGTACGTGGGCACGTCGGTGCCGCGCCAGTGCTCAGCCTTGTAGTCGGCGATCGCGGCGTGGAGCGCCGCGGGGATGTACAGCTGGACCTGCACGTCAGAACCGGCGGTGGCCTCGAGGTCAGCCGAGGCCGACACCTTGGCCCCGGGGGCGCCCGCGGCCACAGGAGTTGCCGCGGGTGCTGCGGCCGCCGCCGACTGCCCCTCCCCCACTGTCGGTGTGGGCGTCTTCTTCACGGCCGCCTTCGTCGCCCGCTTCTTCTTCGTCGGCGCCGGGCTCGACGTCGTGGTCGAGTCGGGCTGGCTCGAAGCGCTCTCCTGCGGCTGCTCGGGCGTGGCCGGAACGTCGCCGTAGGGGTCGTCGTCGGGGAGGCTGGCGGGAGGGGGGACGAAGAGTCCACCGCTGCGCTGTCTGGACCGGGCCATCACGCACCTGCCTTCTCGTGAGCGGCGATTCGCTCGAAGATCTCGCAGGTGAGATCCGCGTACGCGGTGATCAGCTTCGAGGGATCCTTGGTGCGCAGCCGGCGGGTGTCGTCGTCGGGCGTGAGCTTGGATCGCAGGGCGGCGATCACGCTGCGGTTGCGCTCGGTGATGGCCTCAACCATCTCGCGGGGGGTGACGCCCAGGGCGCTGCCGTCCTCTGCGGCGATCTTCACGTTGGGGATGACTGAGCGGAAGGGCCCGGCCTGCTCGCCGACCATGCTGGTCAACTCGGCGAGGGTCTCGTCGACAGCCCGGGTGCCGGCGCGGGACCCGGGGGCGAAGAGCACGACGCCGAGCAGTCGAGTGACGGAGCCGTACTTGGCGGCGTCGGCGAACAGCTCGCTCATCATCTCGATGCCGTCGATAGAGCCGCTGTCTGCGGGACTGGGCACGATCAGGTAGCGAGCGGCGCGCAGCCAGGTGCGCATCAGCAGGTGGTCGCCGGGGCCGGTGTCGATCATGACCAAGTGGTAGCGGCGCTCGGCGCACAACGCGGACAGCGCCGCGGCGAAGTTCTCGCGCATTGCGCTGGCCTGCTCGCGGGTCATGGTCTGCTCGGGAGGCAGGTCAGGGTCGATGGCTGCCGCGCGGCTGGTGTGGGGGCCCCCGGCGATGATCTCGAGGTTCTCGCGGCCGGTGGTCACCGGCTGCAGCGGGGTGCCGTGCAGGAGCGTGTTGGTCAGCCCCTCTCCCCCGTCGCCTTCGAGACCGAGGTCGCGCTGAGTGAGGTTGCCCTGAGGGTCGCCGTCGATGAGGAGGACTCGTCGCCCTGCGGCGGCTGCTTCGGCGCCGACGGCTGCGGTCACGGAGCTCTTGCCCGCGCCCCCCTTCTTGGTGCCGACCAAGACCACGCGGCGCAGCCAGTCCGGTTGCGAAGTTGCCATGTCAATCCCTCTCTTGCGGTTCGAGCCTGCCGAGCGCATCCCAACGCCCGGGTCTGAGTACACACGTTATGGCGGGTGTCAAAGTTTTCAGGTGATATGCCGACAGCTGTCGGCAACAGCAGGTCAGCACAGCATGACGCAACGTGATGTAGACACATGCTGTGTACGACGCAAGGGAGAACTAGAAGTGCACACCGCAACTGGCCAGCGCATGGGCAAACAGGCGCTGGCAATCGCAAGATGCAACGACATGTGGACAACGCAAGAGAGCAATGCAATGGAAGATGCAAACGCACATGCAAACAAACCTGCAAACAAGACGACGTAACAGTGTTACGTAACAAGAGGACGTAACAGCGTGGGTGAAGGCCTCAGCACCTGGATCTCATCCTCAAGCCGCGAGGGCGCCAGTGGCGTACTCGGCGCGCACGGCGTCGGCGAGCTTGCGCACGGCGCGGTGCTGGCGCTGCCGAAGCGCGGCCGCGCTCAGGCCCCGTGCGGCACCCAGCTCCGCGCTGCTGGCGGAGGCCTCGCCGGTGATGTAGATCGAGGTCAGCAGGGCTACCTCGTCCCGGGTGAGCACTTCGTGGTCGAGGGCCCACAGCAGGGCCTCTGCTGCCTCCTCGGACGCCGAGGGCCCCTGTGAGCCGCTGAGACGCCCGCAGGCCTGTTCCCAGTGTGCGAGGTCCGTGAGGCCGTCAGAGGCCGGCAGATCGCTCGACAGGGCCTTCTGGAGGGACGACAGCGCCTCGAGTGCCAGGTTGGCAGCGACCTTGCTCGTGCGGTGCAGCGGATAGGACGCGATCGCGTCCCACATCGCTGTGATCGCGTCTGCCTCGCCGTCGACCAGGCCGCGACCGCGGGCGGTGGCCGTCAGCCGGTGCACCGAGCCGAGCATGGTCTGCAGCAGCACCCTGCCGGCGTCCTCCTCGCCGGCATGCTGAAGCTCGAGCAGCGCGTGCAGCAGGGCATCCGAGTCGGCGGCGCTGCAGATCGCCTCGAGGACGTCCTGAAGGGTCTCGATGGGGGAGTCGCAGGGCAGGTCCCAGGCGCATGTGCGGTGGCTGATCTGCGTCCAGTCAAAGTTGAGGCGGCCGATGTACGTGGCGTGCACGTAGTCGCCAGGTCGGGCGTTGGCGGTGCGAGGCGATGTAGTCACGAGGTGCTCCCAGGTCACGGCGTTGATCAGTGGATGCCGTGAGCCTCGGGAGGTCCCCCTGTGCGGATTCCTATGCGCAACTCGGTCCTGATAGGGGCATCGACCCCTGCTAGCCGCGACTGATTTCTCCTGGTGACGGACAGCGTTTCCGCAGGTCAGAGGGGGTGCTGTCCCCTATCAGCGGGTGTGGTCGCCGGCGGGGTCGAGAAAAAATCCGCAGCGATGTCACAGATGCCGCCGCAGGGGCACTTACTGCACCTCGAGGAAGCACCCGCACCCGACTCGATGGAGACGCACTCATGGACCAGGCAGACGCAGCGGACCAGTCGACCCCGACTGACCAGCTCTTCCAGGACGTCTCCACGGTGCTGTCCACCGACGCGGCGTGGCGACGCGTGCTGCGCCGAGAGATGGCCGCCAAGGGACTCAACGGATCAACCGGTGCCGAGGTCGTGGCCTTCATCGCCGACGGGCACCTCGTGCGTGGCTCCGACGCGATTGCCCGCCTGAACGGGGGAGGCGCGGCATGAAGCTCCTCGACCGCCGAGCCAAGCCCGCCCAGGCTGCGCGTCCCCGTCTCGGAGGGGACATCACCCAGGCGCCGGCCCCGGCCACCGCGAAGGCCGAGACCGCCGCGCCCGTGCAGGAACGGTGGAGCCACGGCTCCCACCTGCTGACGCGCGCCATGTCCTGGGGCCTGATGGCGGCCCTGCTCAGTGGACCCGTGGCCATCGGCCTCTACGTCTTCGACGACGGCGCACCGGTCGTCGCACAGGAGAAGGCCGAGGTGACCCACGACAGTGTCGCTCGCCGATCGGTGGCCAGCGAGCAGGCGGCAGCCTGGGTCCAGGCCTGGCTGACCACTCCCGAAGACCGGGCCGCCGAGCTGAAGACCTGGTGGTCTGGGCCCCTCGACCTGCCCAAGGTGGCTGGACAGGCCACCGACGTGCGCGTCGTCGACGCCGTCCCCACCGCACCCGGCGTCTGGGCCGTGACCGTCGCAGCCAGCGTCACGCCCGCGAAGGGCCAGCCCACCACCCGACGCCACTACCTGGTCCCCGTCCAGGTCGACGGCGGAGCGGGCGACGCGTCCGCTGCGGTCAAGGCCATCCCAGCGATCGTCCAAGCGCCGGCGACGGCGAAGACCCCGTCCTCGCCGTACAACGTGACCCTGCCCAGCGACTCACCGGTCGTGCAAAGCACGCAGGCGTTCATGAGTGCCTACTTGGCCGGTGACGGCGACGTCGCGCGCTACACGACCCCCGGATCGCCCCTGCACGCGGTCTCGGAGGCGCCGCTGTACGAGGAGGCCGAGGTCGTCAGCGTGCGAGCCAGCGAGCGCGTGGACAACGTCGGCAGCGGTCAGACACCCACCGACGGGCAGATCGTGCAGGCGCTCGTCGACGTGACCCTCGTCGACCCGGGGCCGGGGGAGGCCTCCACGCGCAAGCGTTCGGCGTCGTGGCCGCTGACGCTGACCGCTCGAGATGGCCGGTGGGAGATCACCGCCATCGACGGCACCTTCCAGACGACCGCGGAGAGCAGCTCCGCGGCAAGCAGCACCACCTCACCCAAGGAGTGATCCCTATGTTCCGTCCCTCTGCCGTTCCCTCCGCTGACCTCTTCGAGGCCGGCGAGAACCTCTTCGGGAGTATCGAGAGCCTCCTCTTGGCTCTGGTCACCATGGCGATCGTCGCCGTGCTGGCCAAGGAGGTCTTCAAGAAGCCGACGGTGATGTCCATGATCAGCGGGATCGTGGTCGCGATCTTCGTCGGCTGGCTGGTCACGCAGTACCAGAACGACGACATCAACGAGGTCCTCGACGAGACCGTCACCGACACCGTCGGGGCCCCGGCCTCCCCGACGGGGAGTGACTGGGGGATCTCGTGAGCACGGACCAGGAGCAGGTGGAGGTCGCGCGGTGGTACACCCCAGCGCTGCGGATCCCCAAGCTGGTCGGCAAGCTCCCCTCGGGTGAGCGGATCTGGGGCGGGCCCTACCGCCCGGTCCAGCTCGGGCTGGGCGTTGTCACGGCCGGTGTGGGCATCAAGACCATGGGCCTGTGGGGCACCTTCCACCCGCTGCTCAACTACGTCGTGCTGCTCGTTGCAGCCGCTGGGGTGACCTGGGTGGCGCGATACCTGCCCAATGGGTCGACGAACCCGCTGGACGTGGTGCGCGGCGGGGCTCGGGTGGCGCTGAGCTCGACCCACGGCAACTGGGGGACCTACCCCGTGCGGGTCGTCGACCCGGTCCTGGTGCTATCCCGCGTCGCGGTCCATGCGCTCCCCGACACCCCGGTGTTCGAGGCGCGGGACGTCATCGACACGCCCCCCAAGAACCTGTCCCAGCCCCTGCCGGCGACGCCGCGGGTGGAGAACAAGCTGGCCGCGCTCCTGACGCGCTGACGAGAGAAGAGACCTTCGCGATGACGCCGACGATGATCTCCCGCAAGTCCCCGGTGACGGACCTGGCTGGGCACTTGATGTGGACCCGCACGGGCACCGTGTGGGCGACCTGGCGGCTGTCGGGGCTGCGCTACAGCGGCACCATCGCCGACAAGCGTGCCGTGCGAGACCTCCACCGCCTCCTGGTGCGGTCCCTTGACGGTGAGGCGCTGATGCTCAGCTACATGCTCAGCGAGGACCCGGTGCAGGTCGTGGAGCGGATGATCGACGGGGTCGACCTGAGCCAGACCCCTGGGTGGATCGAGGAGTGCGAGGCGACCCTGGATCTGCTGGACGACATCCCGATGGGGGAGCGGTTCCACTGGCTGGCGGTGCCGTTGGCGAACACGGGCCGCTCCCGCTGGACGAGCGCCGGGCGATCGGCCTGGCGCGACTTCAAGGACCGCCTGGACCTGCCGCTGGAGCGTAGGAGCCCGGGAGACGTCGAGCATCGCGTGCAGCAGGCCGCGCAGATCGAGGCGCTGATCCCGCGCCCGTTCAAGGCTCAGCGGGTCAGCGCCGCCGAACAGGCCTGGATCGCCAACCACGCCCAGCGGCGCGGGATGCTCGACGAGCCGGTCCCCAGCCAGATGCCGCAGGGGATGCACCTGACCGCGCCGGCAGTGATCTCCGAGCCGATCCTGGACGAGGGGGCCCGCACCGACCTGGTCGACGCCGGCATGTTCGCCAAGGCCAACGTGATGCGCCAGCGGCTGCTGAAGGTGGCCAGCCCCGACACCGGCGCCTCCCACCAGGCGCTCATGGCCGTGGCCGAGACCCCCAGCGGTGGCCTGCGCTTCCCCGGCAGCGAGTTCCTGCTGCACCTGGACCAGACCGGCTACGACGTCGACTGGGCCCTGCGGTTGCGGATCAACTCCCGCGACAAGGTCCTTCCGCGCAACCGCAAGGCAGTCAAGGACCTCAACGAGCAGTTCGACCACCGCGACAAGGAGGCCCTCACCGGAACCGGCCTGCACGACCTGCAGCTGGCCGCCGAGCTGCTCACCGAGTACGACAAGATCTTCGCCGACGACAAGCTCGAGGTCGAGGTCGAGCACACCATGGTCTTCGCCATCGGGGTGGCTCGCGCGCACGAGGAGCAGAGCGACGCCGAGCTGAGCGCCATGGTCGACGAGCACGCCACCGCGCTGGCCAAGACCCTCAAGGACTCCGTTGGGATGCGCCTCGAGCGCTTGGCCGGTCACCAGAGCGAGCTGTGGTGGGCCATGCAGCCCGGAGCGCCGCGCACCCCGATGGTCAAGACCTACGCCCAGTTCACCTCGAGCGAGCACTTCGCCAAGCTCGTGCCGTTCATCGGCAACAAGCTCGGCGGCAACCGCGGCGCCGCACTGGCCCTCAACCGCGGGACCTCCCGACCCCAGGTCGTCCACGTCAACCTTGCCGGCTACCCCGAGCTCGACGTCTCCGGCGCGATGATGGTGGTCGGGGAGATGGGCGGCGGCAAGTCGGTGCTGCTGAAGACCTGCGCATCCGACCTGGTCGACCAGGGCGGGCAGTGGTGGGCCATCGACAAGTCCGAAGACGGCGAGTGGGCGGGCTACGCGCGTACCTTCGGCACCGCGGACGAACCCGATCACCAGGTCGTCGACGCCATGGACCCCGCCGTGACCATGGACCCGCTGAAGACGCTGCCGCCGGACCAGGCAGGGGACGTGCTGCGCACCTTCCTCGTGCAGCTGCTCAACATCGACACCACCTCAGGCATGGGGGTGGTCCTGGGCGAGGTCTCCGAGCAGGACTACCTGCAGCGCCACCAGATCACCTCGACCATGCAGCTGTGCCGGCACCTGGTCGACGGGGAGTGCGACCTCGAGGACGAGGACGACCGCAAGCTCGCGCGCCAGCTGGGGCAGGCGATGAAGAACTGGTCGAAGACCGGGATCGCCCGGGTCATCTTCGACGACACCCTCCCGCCGGTGGACCTGACCGTCTCCGCGACCGTGTGGCGCACCCACGGCATGGAGCAGCCCACCGACCGCGAGATGTCCAGCGCTCACCTGTTCAAGCAGCTGCCGCCGGAGAAGATCTTCGGTCGCGCCTACTACCGGCTGCTGTGCCGTCTGGCGCGCCAGCTGTGCTTCGCCGACCGCTCCCGAGCGGCGGCCTTCATCACCGACGAGATGTACGACCTCACGCAGAACGTCGAGAACGTGGGGGACCTGCAGCACTTCCTGCGGCGCGGCCGCCGCCCCAAGGCGCTGCTGTTCGCGGGCACCCACGACGTTCACGATGTGCACGACGAGGTCCTCGCAGGGTTGATCCCCACTCGAGTGCTGATGCGGCACCGCGATGCCACCTTGGCCGGCAACGGCCTGCGGTGGCTGGGCATCAAGGAGGGCGACCCCCAGTACCCGGACCTGGTCAAGGCCGTCACCGAGGACACCTCCCCGGTCATGGGCGACGAGGGAGTGCCCGCGGAGCGGCGCGGCGAGGGGTACCTGCGGGACGCGTTCGGTGGCATCGGGCCGATCAAGGTCCTGCCCCCGGCTCGCCCAGCCCGCCGCAAGGCCGTCTTCACCACGCCTCCCAAGTCGCGGAGCGCGTCGTGAGAGCCCCCGGATCGGCACTGCTGGTCGATGTCCTTGGCCGCCGCGTCGCCTCCGCGAGGGCCCTCGTTCGCCGCGCCGTGCGGGTCAACACCCGCAACCGTCTGACCCGCACCCGGACCCGGCTGGTCTTCGGACTGCTGATCCTGGCCGCACTCATCGTGGTGCCCGCTGGGATCGCCATGGCCGACCCCGGCGACGGCGCCGCCAACACCTGGGTGTCGCCGTTCAAGACGAAGGACTCCCACGGGATCCCGATGAGCGACTACAGCCTCTCGATCGACGAAGGGGGAGTGACCAACCCCAAGAACCAGATCTCCTCGTTCTTCCTCAGCAGCGGCTGGGACATGTACCGCATCTATGTCGGGATCGCGCTGTGGGTCTTCGACTACGCGCTGCAGTTCCAGATGCTCGACCTGCTGCACGGTCCGGCCATGGCAGTAGCGACCGCCCTGGAGCAGACCGTCGGACAGCTCGGCGTCATCCCCGTCTTCACCCTCGTTGCCTTCGGGATCTGCGCCGTCTGGATCCAGACCGGCAAGTCGGCGGCGGGCTTCTCCGGGGTGTGCATCGCGCTGCTGATGGGATCGCTGCTGACCACGGCGGCGGTCAAGCCGATGGACACCCTCGCTGGCGACGACGGCTTGATCCTGGGCGCACGCGACCTCGGAGTCGGATTGTCCTCCCAGATCGTCACCGGCGGCGAAAGCCAATCCACCGATGGCGAGAAGCTGCAGTCCAACTCCAGCGCCAAGCTCGTCGACACCTTCGTTCGCACTCCGCACCAGCTGATCAACTACGGCGCCTCGATCGACAAGGACTCCAAGTGCGTGAAGGTCTACGACGCGGACCTCAAGAAGGGCTATCCCGTCAACGGCGGGGACGACGACCGGCCCCGCAAGAACATGGGGAAGTGCAACAAGGCGTATCTCGCGGCCGCGGACAACCCGATGAACGGGCTGATCGGCCTGGCGATGATCTACCCCTCCGGCGGGCTGCTCGTGCTCTTCTTCATCGTCCTGGCGGCAGTCCTGGGCGTCCTGACCGCCCTGGCGCTGTTCGAGGCCACCCGGGCCGCCTGGGTCATGCTCAAGGCCATCATCCCCGGCGCGGGCACGGGTGAAATCTGGGAGTCGATCTGCATCGTCGGGGTCGTGCTGGCCTACATCGTGGTGACCCTGATGAGCGTCGGCGCATTTCTGCTGCTGCTCGAGGCGCTGATGACGGCCGAGGGCGTAGACGTGCGGATGATGTTCATCCTCGTCGACGGC
This sequence comes from Janibacter sp. LM, assembly GCF_039631275.1. Taxonomy (NCBI): domain Bacteria; kingdom Bacillati; phylum Actinomycetota; class Actinomycetes; order Micrococcales; family Intrasporangiaceae; genus Janibacter; species Janibacter sp. LM. The sequence goes on along the minus strand of NZ_JBDIVG010000034.1, from coordinate 16,905 downwards.
GTAGTGCTCGTCGCCTCCATCATGCTGCTGATCCACATGGCCCGGGCCCGCAAGGCCGGCAAGAAGCTCGGCCAGAAGGTCACCTCCAAGGTGATGCCCCAGGCCAAGGCCGTCGACGTCAACAAGGCCAACCCCATGCGGGTGATCAGCACCGCCGCAGGCATGGCCAGCCCCGCCATCAGCATGGCTGCCCACCGGCGCGCGACCAGCAGCGCGATGGGAACCGCCGCCGCGCCGGCCCCCAACAGCGCAGGCACGGCGCACGGCGGTCCGACCCCTGGCAAGACCGGGCTGGCCAAGGGCGCCACCAAGCTCGCCTGGGGGGCAACCAAGCTCGGCCTGGCCAGCACCGTCGGCGCCCCCGTCTACGCCCCCCGAGCCGTCGGAGCCATCAAGGCCGGAATGAACGCCAAGCGCACCCAGCTCGGCCACAAGTTCGCCCAGGCCAAGACCAGCGCAGCGCAGCGCGTCGACACCAAGCGCACCCAGGCCACCGACTTCGGCCGCGAGTACATCCACAACGTCGGCGCCGCGGGGCGCTTCGTGGCCAGGTACAGCGGCGCGGCCCGTGTCGCCGGCGCCGCGATGACCATAGGGGCTGACCCCATCAGCGCCACCGCAGCCGGCGCCGCGATCCACCTGGCCCGCGGCCCGCGCTCGACCGAACCCCAGCAGCGGCCACCACAGGCCCAGCACCGTCCGGTGAGTCAGGGCGTGCGCCCACCGCAGCACGAGCCCACGGGTCGGCCAGCGACCCCGTCCGGGCCCACGTCCACGAAGCGACCGCAGCCCCCGACACCGGCAGCGCCTGCACGGTCGGCGACAACCCTGCCGAGCGTGCAGGCCCTGCCGGTGAGCAAGACCCGGCAGGAGCAAGGAGCTGCCGTCGACCAGCTGATGGAGCGGATGCGCGCCCGACACGCGGCCCGCGGGGTGCGTGACGAGCAGATCCCCCGCACGACGGTCGCGAGCCTGAACCGATGAGCCGCACGGACCGTCTGATCCGCCTGGCGCAGGTCGCTCTGGCCGTGCTCGGAGCCGTTCTGATCATGGTCGCCGTCGTGATGGACCGCAGCAGCCAGCAGCGCGCCGACAACCAGCCCGGGAACGCGCCCGCGACCACCAGCTCATCGACGCCACCGCCCCCCGCCACCTCGAAGACGCCCTCGAGCACCGCCAGCGTGACGAGCACGTCCAGCGCACCCCCCACCCACGGCCACGACGATGACACCTCCGCCGAGGAGGTGCGTCAACTTCGCGCGGCCACCCGAGGAGCACCAGCGAGCGCCGAGCGTGTCATGCGGTTGCTCAGCCAGGCCCCCGAGATCGGGTACAGCCGGTGGTGGGCGAAGACGCGTGGGTTGCTGTCGGACCAGGGGCGCACGGAGATGGTGGGTATCGACCCCCAGCGGGTCCCCTTCCGGAAGGTCACCGGGCAGGCGCAGCTCGTCCTTCCCTCCGAGCTCGACACGGCTGATGAGCACGGCCTGGAGGAGATCTCCGTGTTGGTGCCCACGGACGTGGGTCGCTGGACGGTCCTGCTGAGCCGGGAATCGGAGGAGGGCGCCTGGCGCGTGTCCTCTCTGCGTGCTCCCGAGGGAGTGCACTGATGAACGGCAAGTACCTCGCGGCCGGTCTGGTGGTGCTGCTGGTGGCGGCAGTGGCCGTGCCGGTGGGCATCGTGCTGGCGATGGTCAGCTTCTTCGCGACCATGAACCAGCAGGCGGCTCAGCAGTCCCAGGGATGCGACGTGCTCGGTCAGGACGTGGTGGTCTCCAGCTCCGGGCCAGCGCGTGTGCCCGTTGTCGGCAAGTTCGTCTACACCTCGGCCTTCGGGCAGCGATTTCACCCCATCCACCAGGTGTGGCGCCTGCACGCCGGGATGGACCTGGCGACCACCCCGGTCGGCGGTCAGGTCGTCGCAGCGAAGGCCGGCAAGGTGGTCACGGTGGTTCACGGCGACCCCGGCGCGGGAAACTTCGTCGAGATCGACCACGGCGAGGGCGTGAAGACGCGCTACTTCCACCTGGCCAGCATCTCCGCGAAGAAGGGCAGCACGGTCACGGCGGGGGAGAAGGTCGGCGTCGAGGGCAGCACGGGCAGCTCGACCGCCCCTCACCTGCACTTCGAGGTTCACCAGGGCGGATCCGCGACCGACCCGGTGGCGTGGCTGAAGAAGCAGGGCGTGCAGATGCCCGATGTCGATGGCACAGGGACCGGCCCGGCCGCTGGCGCCGGGGGCAAGGGGCAGGGGCCGTCAGGCGACGTCGAGGTCGTCGGGGCCAAATCGAGCGCAGACGGAGCGAAGGGCGTCGCCAGCCCAGTGGGCGCCACGCGCGGCATCGGTCAGTGGAACGCCGAGCAGGTGCGGGTGGCCGCAGAGATCATCCGCGCCGCCAAGGCCCGCAAGCTCGACAAGTGGACGACCACCGTCGGGGTGATGACTGCCATGGGGGAGTCCACCCTGCGTGAGCTCGACTACGGCGATGACGTGGGACCAGACTCCCGTGGGCCGTTCCAGCAGCGCACCAACTGGGGCCCCGAGTCGAAGCGCAAGGACGCCTACTCGTCAGCCCTCCTGTTCTTCGACGCCCTGGTCAAGGTCAAGGGCTACCGCAACCTCTCGCCGACCATCGCCGCGCACCGCACCCAAGGGAACGCTGACGCGAACCACTACACGCAGTCGTGGCCGGCCGCCGTCAACCTCGTCGCGAAGATCACCGAAGACCCGGACCTGGCCGCCTCCTTGGCCAAGGGCGCGGGAGACGACGTGGGCTGCGACGGCGCCGACGTCGAGCAGGCGATCGCCGACATGCCTGGCAAGCCAGGCGCCACCTGCAAGGCCACCTCCAGCCCCGCCGAGAAGGGGCTGCAGTCGAGTGCCCTGCGGGGACTGCGCTGCACAAAGACCTCCTTCACGTGGATCCAGACCATGCACGGTGTCGGCGAGCGAGACGGGCCCTCCGACCACGGGTCAGGGAACGCTGTCGACTTCATGATCCCCAACTACGCCTCGACCGCCGGCAACGAGAGGGGTTGGCAGGTCGCGCAGTGGACCCGCAAGCACGCCAAGGAGCTCGGCGTGACCTACGTGATCTGGGACAAGAAGATCTGGTCAGTCCAACGCGACGAAGAAGGCTGGCGCGAGTACACCCGGTACGCGCCCACGGCTGGGGCCACTCTTCTACACCGAGACCACGTCCACGTCTCGTTCTCTTGAAACGCTGACATATTGCAGTAGACGCACGCTCGGCGCGCCAACGGACCACGCCCCAAGGCCCTATGAGGCAGGGGAGAGGGCCTGCCGGGATGCAGCGGCACGGGTGCTCCTCTGTCGGCTCCTGGCCCGGAACCTCAGGCATCTCACGCCCCCCTTGAAGGGGCAGGCTCATACCCCTTCAAGGGGCATCGAGCCTCGCCAGCCGGGGTCGAGGTAGCTCTCGCCGGTGCGGTGGAAAGCGGGCCGCACGAGCTTGCTCTGCGAGATGTGCATCCGTGGGCGGATGACCTCATCCAGCGGCACCCACCCGGGAGCAACAGGATCGTCGTGCCGGACGAGCCGGCGGGGCATGCCGCAACCCACCAGTACCCAGGCGTGGATCCACAGACAGCCTGTCGCCCCCATCGACACCGACCCCTTCGATCTCCCACACCCGATCGAAGGGTGCACGCCAGAGCGTCGACAGCGCGTGCAGGCCCAAGGGTGCCTGTTGCACAGAGGGTCCGTGGCCCCAGTCCGAGGTGGCAGTCGGCACGGCATAACAGGGATGCAAACAGGCCTGCAAACACTGACGTGAAGGGGGTGGGCCAGATCGTCCTTACCTGGCTCGCCACTCGGCGGGCCTCGGACGGCCACGCGGCCGATCGTAACCACGCCCGCAAGGGAAAGTCACAGATTCTGAGAAAAGTCGGGCGCCCCTGTCACAGATCCCGGCTCAGCGGCACTTACTGCACCTCGACATGACGTCCTTCGAGCGCAGGAGATGACTGCAGATGATGCGAGCGATTCCCGGGGCTGCCGGCCAGGCCCAGAGCGCGTTCGCCCCGAGCCTTGCGATGGCGGCCGCCGGCGGACTCGGTGTCGTGGCCGGCGACCTGACCCCTCTCGACGGCCCCATCCAGTTCGCCGGTGCCGGACTGATCGCCGGCAGCTTCGCCGGCGTCCTGATGTCCTGGCGCGCACGTGAGCGGCAACGCCTCCTGGACGACGCGTCCACCGGCTTGGTGCCGCTGGTCGGTCGAGGGCCCAGCGTCGAGGTCCGCGCCTCCGCATGGAAGGGCCCCGGTGTGGTCGGCGCCCCGAGCAAGGTCCGGGTGACCTACGACCCCGCCGTGATCCCGACGCCCGACTGGCTGACCAAGGTCAAGGACCAGCTCGAGGTCCGCTTCGACCGGACCTTCGAGGTCGCCAAGCACGACACCCGCCGCCACCGCATCACCTTCCGCCCCGGCACGCCGCCGGTGATCGACGAAGAACCGGCCCCGGTGATCGCCGAGCGAGCCCTCGGCATGGTCGAGAACCTCCTCGGGGCCGGCGCGACGCACCGCAACACCTGGGACGGGCAGGACCTCGTCGCGGTCGAGGTCACCCACGACGTCGGCATCAAGGTCACCAGCTCCACCATCCGCAGCAACATCGAGAAGGTCTGGCAGGCCATGCTCCCCGGCCGGTGGCGAGCGCACTGGGACCTGGAGCGTGACTCGGTGCGCTTCGAGATCCGCCCGAAGATCCCCGCGGTCCTCGAGCGCAGCTTCGAGCCAGTGCCGGAGGAGCTGGTCGACAAGGTCGAGTACGCCGTCGACGAGGACGGCACGACCCTCTACTGGAACCTCTCGCCCTCGGCCGCGCAGCCGCACTGCCTGATCACGGGTGGCACGGGCGCCGGCAAGACCAACACCATGCGGGGGATCATCACCGGCCTAACCCGCCGTGGCAGCACTGAGCAGGGCAAGCGCCTTCCCCCGAGGGTGTTGCTGTGCGACCCCAAGCGGATCGAGTTCGCTGGGTTCCGTGGGTGGCCCAACGTCGAGATCGTGGCCACGAGCGTGCCGGACATCGTGGCCACGATCCGCTACGTCTTCCTCGAGATGGAGCGGCGCTACGCCCTGATCGAGTCGGGGGAGTGTGCTACGGAGGACTTTCCTCGGCTGGTGCTCGTCGTTGACGAGTTCCGGTACTTCTACGGGGTCTGCAACACCTGGTACGCAGGGGTCAAGGGCACGGGTGGCACCAAGGAATGCCCGATCTTCAACGACTTCTTCGCGATCGCCTCGCTGGGGCGCTCTGCTGGGGTGCATCTGCTGCTGGGCACCCAGCGCCCTGACGCCTACTGGCTCGGCGGCGACGTTCGCGACCAGTTCGCTGCCCGCTACAGCCTGGGTCGTCTCTCTCCGGAGGGGGCCCGGATGATGTGGGGCTCCCACAGCATCGGCGTCTCCGTGCCGCGCGGGATCCCTGGCCGTGGCACCTCGGTCTTGCCCGACGGGACCCCGGTGGAGTGCCAGTCGTACTGGACCCCCGACCCGCGCAGCAAGAAGGCCGCTGACCAGGAGATCCTCGCCCAGCTGCGTCCGACGACCAGCTACTGGCCGCAGCACGTGATCGTCCCGCCGTCCGAGGTCGACGACGAAGGGCAGCCGATCGAGCCCAAGGGCCGATACAACGACTACGCCAACGCCGAGTACGCGCCCGCGGCGGATCACCCGGACCTCGTCGCGGCACTGACGTCGGCCAAGACCATGCTCGCCGCCCCGGTCGCGCCGGACCCGTCGGAGGCCGTCGCGAAGAGCGGGCCGGACAAGGACTACGGCGAGCCGGTCACCGTGCGCGCGGCCGACGCCATCGAGCACGAGGGCTGGCTGCTGCTGGTCGACGAGGCCAGCGACACGTGGGGCGTCATCGAGTCCATCGAGCAGGACCGGCTCGACGAGGACCACCTGATCATCAGCTGGCGCAGCGACCAAGACGACACCGACGAGGGGCTGCTGGCCGCAGACAGCGGCGGGCATCTGGTCGTGCGCGAACCCACCGAGACCAAAAAGCCATAGAAAACTAATAGAAACCTATTGACGTTCTATTGACTGGGGGACAGGCTCATGACCATGGCACTTCCGCAGAGCATCAGCACCGGCCTGGATCAGGTCAGCGCCCAGACCTTGGGCTGGAGAGCCCAGTGGCTGCGACTGCACCTGACTGGCCCGGCTGCCGGCGGGCTGACGCACCGCGACCGCGCGGCCCTGACGCTCGTGGCCACCTCGGTCGACGGAGTGTCGGCCAGCCAGCTGGTCGACGCGCTGCGACTGCTCGGTGTCGACCAGAGGTCGGCCTGCATGCGGGTCAACCAGCTCGTCGAGGAGCGGTGGCTCGAGCGCAACGGCGAGGTCGTCGACCTGCCCGCGGCGGACGTGCAGTGGATCCGAGAGCGGGTCGTCCAGGCATGAACGGGAAGAGGGAGAACACCGTGGAGCGCACCATCAGCACGCCCTGTCACTCGCCCGGGGAAATCGACCCGGACATCTGGTACTCCGACGCCCGCCGCAAGCAGCGGCAGGCTAAGGCCGCGTGCGCGGCCTGCCCGATGCGGCAGCAGTGCCTGCGCCAGGCCCTCGTCGAAGGGGAGGAGTGGGGCATCTGGGGTGGCCTGACCACCAGTGAGCGCGAAAGCCTCAAGGAGCGCCTGAGCGCCACCCCCGAGGCCGGCCGAGCTGGAGCAGCGGCATGAGGGAGCAGAGCAACCCCTGGGACGGGCTCATCCTCATCGCCCTGGCTGCCCTCGTCATCCCCGCGCTGCTGCCCAAGATCCGTGACGCTGCGCTGGGCTGGCTGCTCGAGAAGCAGGTCCTCGTCTCCGCCGACCAGGCCCTGTTCGAGATCCCGACCACCGGCGCCGGCCTCGACCTGCGCCGGATCCTCGCACTCGTGCTCGTCGTGGCCCTGATCGCCTGCCTGCGGTGGGCCGCCAGCACCCGTAGCCCCCAGGAGCAGTCGCGATGACCTCCACGATCAACACCAACACCCGCCTCGTCGATGACCCCACGGACGAGGGCGAGCTGTACATCCAGGACGAGACCGTCACGGTCTACAGCCATGGGGGAGTGGTCATCGCCGGCCTGGGCTCGGTCGTCTACGCCCACCCGGGAGTGACCGTCGACATCGAGACCGGCGGAACGGTCCACCTGGCCCCCGGAGCCTTCCTGCTCGAGGACCGTCCCGGCGCACTCGAGCACGGAGACATCACCGTCTGCGACTGGATCCCCGCACCCACCACGCGCGGTGATCACCGATGACCACCGCAGCCGTCAGCGGTACCATGAAGACGTCAGCGACCGATGCCGATCTCCTTGGCGTCTGGTCAGTGGATGACACCGGTCCGGGTCTACCGTGGGTGGCCCCCGCGGCGGACCCGGACCACCCCCTGAGCGCGACCTGCGACCCCGACGAGGCCATCGCGCACCTGCAGCACCTGCGCGCGACCTACGACCTGTCCCTGGCGAGCCTGACGACCTTGGTCGGGTGCGCGCAGTCGACCATGGTCGCGCTGCTCTACCCATCGTCTGCTCAGCGCCGCCAGCGCATCACGCGCCGCCTGAACGAGGCGATCCTCGACGCGGACTTCGACCTCGATCAGCTCGAGGACTCCGCCCTGATCACCGGCTGCGGTACCCGCCGCCGACTGCAGGCGCTGGCGACCCTCGGGTGGTCGCTGGCCAACCTGGCGGCCGACCTGGGCTGCTCGGCCGCGATGGTCTCTCGCCTGCGTCGAGCCGATCACGTCAGCGTCGGCAACGCCCGAGCTGTGCGGGAGATCTACGACCGACTGAGCATGGAACCCGCGCCGCAGACCCCTTCGCACACCCTCACCCGTGACCAGGCCGGATCCCAGGGATGGAGCTCCCCGCTGGCCTGGGACGACGACCGGATCGACGACCCCAGCGCCGGCACGGCCGCCGACGAAGACTGCCCGAGACCGGCCGTCGATGACGTGGCCCGCCGCCGCGTCGTGATCGACCAAGACAAGGTCCTCGGACTTCCCCTGAGCGAGCGACGCGAGATCGCCGCCCATGCCCGCGACCGCGGGATGCCCGCCCGAAAAGTGGCCGAGTGCCTCGGCGTCAGCCTGCGCACGGTGCAGCGCTGGGACGCATCCCGACCCACGACCGACATGCAGGAGGCCTGCTGATGGAACAACACCTGGACGCCATGACCGACAACCACCAAGGAGGCGGAACGCGCCCGGACATCGTCGATCGCCGAAGGCTCCTCGAGGACCTCGAGGAGTCCCTGTTCGGGGACTGGTCGTCGTGAGTTCTCTGACGGTCGCACCATCGAAGATGACAAGTGGCAGGAGTGCCGGATGCGTCGCCAGAACTGGGAGGACGCGGTGAACTACCCCGGGTTCGAGGACACTCGCCTGCTCCGGGATGCACTGGACGTCCCGGGCTTCGACCCCATCGTCGTGTGGTACGGGCACCAAACCCCACAGGTGGGGTACGTCCCGGAACAAGAACTGCGCGCCACCGGCCCTGTCGAGACGCCGAAGACTTGGGCCTACAACCGGGAACTGGTGCGCGTCGGCGGGGCTGCTGGCGGCGCGCTCGGGTTCTTCGGGCACGTTGTCGCTGCGCCGTTGCTGCCCGACGGTGGGGGTCTGGGAGGATTTCTCTTGGAGCTGCTCGCCTTCATCCTCGTCGGGGTGATCATCGGGGCCTACGTGGCCGTCGCGGTCGTCAAGCGCTCCCACCGTCCGTGGGCCGCCTACTCGGACAAGCTGGACAGCCTGGCGCATGTGATGCTTCTCGACACCGAGCCGGCGGTCGTCCAAGTCCATGAGGCGTTGATGCAGTACCGCATGGCGCGCGTGGCGGTCGGTCAGTTCCCCGAACTGGCGCACGAGATGCCGGATGTGCCGCGCCTGGCGCACGAGCTCTTCCAGACCGTCATCGACGCACGGCGTGCGCGCCCACTGGCCGTGGCCGAGCGCGCCGAGGTCGACGCAGTCATCGGCGACTTCCCGCTCGACGAGGATGACGCTGCCATGGCGCAGGTGAGGGCGCGTGGACGCGCAGTCGATGTCGAGATTCAGCGCCTGGACACCCTCGAGGTGGCGGCTCTGGATCGGGTGGCAGACGCCGCTCGAGCGGCAGCCCGGGTAGACGCCCAGGCGCGTGCCCGTATCTACCTCGCTAACTACCCAGTCGCAGCACGGGAGGAGACGGCATGAGCCGCGTGCCGAAGCTCATGACGGTGACGATCCTCGACAGATCGTCCTGGGGTAGCCCGGCCCCCTATCCGCGGGTCGTCACCGTCGAGATCTCCACCCAGTGCCCACAGTGCGGCGGCCCGCGAGGGGTGCCGCAGTCGGTCAGGTTTCACGAGGACGGCCAGTGGCTGTCCTGCGACCGCTGGCACAACCCGTGTGAACACGTCGACATGTACGACCAACTGCTGCGTGAGGTCAAGGAGCGCGAATGTGGAGCCCGGTAGCCTGCGGGGAGCTTGCCCCCGATGAGACGAGGTATGACGATGGCCCAGCCGGACGGCTATGTGACGGTCTCCGCCGAGGTGCCCGTCTCGCGCAAGACTGCTCTGGAGGCGGCCAAGAAGGGCGACGGGTTCTCGGCCAGCGTGCGCATCAATGCCCTGCTTGCCCTGTGGGAGCAGGACCCGAAGCTGCAGGACGCCGTCAGCGAGGCCATGCTGCGGGTGCAAGCCGAGCGACGCACCGCCGCTCGCTGATCTACCGCCCGCACTCCACCGGGGGGCTGTGATGGCCCGCCGCTCCCGACGCATCGACCCCGACGCCGCCAGCGGTCGGACCCCCAGCGTGAAGGTGGGCGACCGCACGACCGTTGACGTGCTCGACGCCCGCTCATCGGCTCGACAGGGACTGCGTGACCTGGACGGGATGATCCAGGGCAGCTCAGGGTTCACCCAGTCCCACAAGGACGCGCAGAGGTCGTACCCCCGCGAGACCACGGCTCCTCTGCGTCCGCGCACCCACCGCGGTCTCCCTCACCCCGACGAGACGCGCGTGCCCATCAGCGGCCGCCAGCGCAAGGCGCGGTCGAAGGCCAAGAACCAAGCTCTCGCGCGCACCCCGGCAACCGAGCGCCGCGAAGCCGAGCGCCTGCTGACCGACCCCGAGCAGTGGCGGCGGGTCAACGACGAGCTGTCGACGGTCACCGGCGACGTGCACCACGACGACGTCAGCGACGCCACGCGCCGCACCTGCCAGCGGGTGGACCGCATGATCCAACGGGCAGAGCGGTACAACGACCGGTCGCACGTGGTCTACACCAACGGGATGCTGCCGGAGATCAAGCCTGCAGGCCTGCGCGCGACGGCAGCCCATGAGTTCCCCGTCGGCGAGCACGTCGAGTTCGACCGGTACACGGCAGCAGCCCACACCATGCACGAGATCCAACCCGAGGACCGCGCCGACGAGGAGCGATCCGTGGTCTACGAGATCTCCACCCGCCGCGGGATGTACATGGGGCACTCCGCCGGCGGCCAATCAACCGGCCACCTGCTGCCCAGGGCCACCAGGTACGAGATCGTCGGCACCCACACGGCCACCTACGTCGGCCCGGGCGGTGTCCTGAACGAGCGCGTCGTCGTCCAGCTGCGCGACATCCCTGACCACACTGAAGCACCACAAGAAGAGGAGGCGTGATGAGCGCAGCGAAGAAGGGCACCCCGCAGGAGAAGATCCGCGCGAAGGCCGAGGTGAGCCGGCGGCGCGGGAAGAAGGGTGGCGCCGAGGAGTTCGACTTCGTCATGCCCACGTGGCTGCTGCGTCAGCCAGCCCGCGCTCGCGTGGTCCGTGCAGACGAGGACTCATCGGCCGACTGACCAACGGTCGGGAGACAGACGCGCCGGAGGCCCGCACGTGGCGGTGGCCTCCGGCGCACCCAGCTAACTCGAAGTGAGAGCGACTCTACCCCCGCTCGAACTTTCCTTAAGACAAGTGATTGTGTTATTGTTACTTGTGTCAACGAAAGGAGAGTGAGAGCATGGACAAGGACACGCGGAAGATCCTCAAGGCGCTGGAGGCCCAAGGCTTCACCGTCCGCCGCACGACCAAGGGGCACCACCAGATCAGCCTCGACGGCCGAGTGGTCACGGTGTTTGCCGGCACCGCCAGCGACTGGCGATCGACGCGTAACAGCCTCGCGCAGGCGAAGCGAGCCGGGTTCATCTGGCCGCCACCGAAGTGAGGCAGGGCCGTCCGGGGCAAAGGTAGTGCCCCGGACGACCCGCCGGCGTCGCATCCGCGACACCACAGCACACAGTGACAGACCCACGAAGAGGAGGAGAGAGCGATGCACTTCGTCGTCACGATCGAGACCGCCGAACGGATCCAGGGCGACTCCGAGATCGACCAGGTCATGGACGCGCTGGCCGATTTCGGCGTCGCCATCGGCGATGCCGATGCTGCCGGCAGCCAGATCACGGTCACCATTCCCGCCGACGACCTCGAGCAGGCTGCGCGACTGGCGCTCAGTCTGATCCGGCCCCTGGCGACCCCGCTGGCCATCACCGAGGCGCTGCCTGAAGAGGTCCGCGACGCCCGAGAAGGGTGGACGCCTGTGCCCGACCTGGTCGACGTCGCCGGCGCCGCTCAGATCCTGGGCATGACCCCGCAGTGGGTACGCCAGCTCATCGACGCGGGGACCCTGCCCGCCACGACGGCCGGGACCCGTGCCACCGTGCTGCCGCGCAGCGCCGTTGAGGCCCTGGCCAAGACCCGCACTGCCAAGGAGGCGGGCGTGACCAAGGCTCGTCTGCCCAAGGAGAGCCGCGTGACCAAGGGTCGCCTGCCCAAGGAGGCGGGCGTGACCACGACCCGCAAGGCCAAGTCCGCCGCCGGCCGCAGCCGCTGACCACCGAAAGGGCGACATGAGCACGGCTCCACGTCTGCTGTCCGGGATCCTCGGGCTGGACCCCCTCACGCGAGAGCGGCTGTCCCACCTCCACGTGGACACCGCCACTCCTCGAGTGACGTTCTGGACCTACGGTCAGGAGCAGCCCGCGCTCACCGGCGACCTCGACGCGGCCACGCCCGTGGGCGAGCAGCTCGACGAGCTCGAGGCCTTCGGCTTGCTGGGCGGGCTGCGGCGAGAGCGAGTCCCCGGAGCGGGGGAGCACCTGTTGCGCGTTGAGCTGTGGTCGGCCACCGCCAAGGAACGCGCGGCGTGGTTGAAGCGGATGGAGGCGGCCAGCACCCCGAGCGCTGATGAGCTTCTGGCCGCCGGCGGCCAGCTGCGCCTGGCGCAGCTGCGCCGCGACCAGGCCCTAGCGCACGTCATCGCCCGCGCCCGGGTTGGCGACGAGCAGCAGATCCCGCGACGCACCCTCGCGGTCCTCGCCCAGATCTCACCGCAGACCCTCTACCAGGGCCTCAACGCACCCGCGCCCCAGAACGAGACCGCCACCTCCGAGATCCGCCGGCAGCCGCCCCAGACGCAGTCGACCCCCCAGCCGGCCACGCCATCGTCCGGCGAGCCGGCCACGGCGGCCGACGACGGCGGTCACGAACCTAGCCCGGCGCACTTCGACGAGCGCGCCGCGACGAGCGACGACCTCGTGCGGATGCCGGTGGGGCACACCCAGATGTGCGTGATCTGCCGGACGCCAGCGACCCACACCCTTGGCGGCATCCCGGTCCACCGCGGCGAATGCCTGCGGCAGCTGCGCGAGGACCCTGACCGCGCCCACCAGTCGGAGGCAGCCGCGCAGTCTCCGGTAGTTGTCGACCAGCAGCCCACCACACCCGAGAAGCCCGCACCGGCTGCGTCCTTGGCCCCCGGCCCTGCCAGCCGCCAGCGCTCAAGGCGACCTAGCGGCGCGAGGTCCCGTAGCGGCCGCGACTTCGATGGGCTCATCGCTGCGCTGAACGCCACCGACGTCTTCCTGCCCACCGGTGACACCGAGCCCTGGACCGCCCGCCACCTCGGAGATATCGCACTTCTGGCGCCCCGGTACCGACTCGGCGGGCCGGGCCGACGCGTGCAGAAGGGTGAGCTGTGGCTGTGGCCCGGGGCCCTCGAGCGGCTGGGACTGCCCGTGGAGGTCGACCTCAACCTCGAGGGCAACTTCGCCGCCCGACGCGAACAGCGCGAGCAGATCCTCGAACCGCTGAACGAGACCCCGGCCGTCGCGGCCGCCCTCGAGGACGGGTGGACGATCGGCCAGGGCTGGCTGGGCCCACGCACCCACCTGAAGCACCCGGAGCTGCTGCCCCAGGGCGCCACCATCGTCATCCCCACCTGGAGCGACTTCGCCGGCATCCCCGTGCTGACGAAGGGCAGTGAGAACGAGCAGGACCAGCGCACTCTGGCCCGTCCTGCTGTGGTCGTCGACCGCGTCAACGAGCTCGCGACCTGGACCGGCGTCGGATTCCGCCTCACCCCCGGCGTCACCGGCCTGGACTCGATCGACTACCACCGGCCCCCGCGCTGGCCCGGGGACGGAATCCGCGACAAGGGTCGCGCAGCGGCCGTGATGATCAACGAGCCCGCCGAGCTGCCCCCGTGGCTCGAGGAGGGTGACGCGCGCCTGAGCAGCATCGAGCGCGACTTCTCCTACTGGCGCCAGATGGCGGCCCTCACCACCGAAGAGCAGGAGATGGAGTGGGTCCACGCCTACGACCACCGCTCGCACTACCTCAACCCGTGGTCCTCCACCCTGCTGGGCATCGAAGGCCTGCGGCACCAGCGCGGCGCCGCCGCGGCGTGGGACGGCACCGAGAAGCCCGGCTACTTCCTGCTCGAGGCCACCGACTGGACGACGTGGTGGCAGGACTGGCGCTACCCCGACCCCCTGTCCGGGACGGCTGGCTTCGTCGAGAACCCGGACGGTCCCGGGCGCCGACGCTGGGTGACCAGCCACACCCTCAAGCAGCTGCACAAGATCGACGAGCACCTTCCCGAGACCCTCGAGATCCTCGAGTCCTACACCTGGTCCGAACCGGCCAAGTACCTCGACAAGATCGGAGCTGCCCTGGCCGAAGGGCGCGCCACGGCCTCACCGGAGGTCGCCGACACGATCAAGCAGATCTACTCCGCGACCACCCGCAAGCTCGGCCAGCTCGACGGCAAGCCCGTCGTGCACCTGTGGCGCCCCGACTGGAGCGACCACCTGCGAGGAGCCTCCCGAACCGCGATCATCAACGAGCTGATCAAGATGCAGACCCGAGCTGCACTCCCGGACGCTCCTCCCACCAGCCCCCACGCCTTGGTCGTCGACCGCGACACGATCATCCTGGCCAGCAACGACCCCAATCCCGAGACCGCGTGGATCGGAGACCCCGGCAAGCTCAACAGCCCCAAGGGAGGCTGGCGCCCCACCGGCACCGCACGCCTGCAGGACTGGGCACCCGAGGCGCTCAAGGGCGACTACCGCAGCGGCATCACCTGGCGCTACGTCGAGCACATGGACCGCATGTCCGAGCCCGGCTCGCTGTCGTAGAGCCACGACATGATGAACCCGACCAACAGCCCAGGAGGTGAGCAGCGTGCCTGACGACCAGGACCCGGACGAGTACGTGATGAGCTACAAGGCCACCCCTGCCCCCGAGCACCGGCCTGCGGACCGAGGAGGATCGAAGGTCCTGAGCGCCCTGGCCGACAGGACTCCCCGGCCACGAGCCAAGCGCATGCTCACCGACCTGTTCGGCAAGGCCACCCGCGGCGACGGACCCGACACCGCCAAGGCCGCCGAGGAACTCGGCGTGGGCCGCCGCACCGTCCAACGCTGGCTCAGCGAAGGGCTGCCCGGGGCGCGCTCAAGCGCTGCCCAGGACCTCTCCTCACGCTGGCAACAGTCCCCAGCCGGCCGCAAGGCCTCCATCTCACCCCAGCGCCGCCGCCACCTCATCAGCAGCGGCTTCAAGGGAAAGGTCCGAGGCCAGTTCCGCGTCAGCGCCAAGGACAAGCAGGCCAAGGACAACCGGTGGGTCTCCATCGACCTGACCCCCGCCGAGACCCAAGCGCTCTACGAGGCCTCCCTGCTGGGCGACCGTGAAGCCCACGCCCAGCTCGAGCAGGCCCTCAGCGGTCCCTTCGGTGGCAGCGTCAGCATCACCCACCTGACCGACATGACTCAGGACTGATCGTGGCCGACGACGAACTCGTGCCGCTGGCCACCCCAGCCACCCCCGACCTGGTGTGCTGGATCTGGGCAGCGATCCCACCGAAGGACGGGCGGATCCACGTCGCCCGCGTAGCGGAGGCCCTGGGCGTGTCCAGGTCGACCATCTACCGCTGGCTCCGCGACCCCGAAGAGCGAGAGTTCAACGAGACCGGGATGAAGATCGTGCGGCGCCGCGCGATCCTGCGAGGGCACGGCGACTACCTGTGGCCGCCCCTGGACGACGGCAGCCGCCGGCGCATCGACGCGCTGCGGGCTGACGCCCAGCGTGCCCGTTCAGCCCTCACCACCGGCCCCGAGGGGATCTCGGAACTCGCTCGGCTGCGCGGTGCCGTCGACCACCACGACGTCTACCTGGTGCACTACCCCAAGGCCCGCGTCTACGGCGTCGCCTCCGGGCGCACCCACGACACCGAACGCAAGATCCGCGCCCGTCACGGCGAGGTCCTCCAACGCCGATCCGTGCCGGACAGGTACGCAGCCCGGCTGCTCAAGTACGCCGCGCTCGACCAGGTCGACGAACACACCTGCATCCCACCCAAGGCCCTCGTTCCCGTGGGCCGCACCGAGACCTGGCACCAACGCGCCGGTCGCATCGACCTCGAGCAACTCGACTACCAGGCCGGCGGCGCATCGGCATGAGTCGGCCCGAAGCCGTGACCGCGGGAGCCGCCACCGACGACCACCCCCGAGCGGCGTACCTGTCTGACCTACCGGTCCGCCGCCGGAGGGACGTCGCACGATTCATCGCCAGCGAACAGGACTACGACCTCGTCCGCAGGATCATCGGCAGGTGCATGCACCGCCCGGCCAGATTCGACGCCGCCGGATCGACGGGGCCCGCCTGGGCAGTGATGGCCTCTACCATCTGGCGTCTGGGGACTCGCCGATCTGCAGCAACGGCCGGTCAATGAGGCAACACCCGCGGTCGGACCGAAAGGGCACGATGCGGATCTCGCTCGAGGGCGCCGTGAGGGAACCGGCCAGCATCCCCACCCAAGAGCGATGCGCCGAGAGCGCGGCGTTCTGGCCCAGCTTCCTCAACGCCAAGAACGACCCGGTCTCCCGGGCCCGACGAGTGCTCACCGGCCAGTTCGGCTCCGCCTGCATGATCTGTGGCGCCTACGCGGTCTTCGTCGATCACGACCACGAGACCGAGCTGGTGCGCGGCCTCCTGTGCCGTTGGTGCAACAGCAGAATCGACTTCTGCGTCCACCTCGAGGGCTGCCGCTACGCCGAGTACCTCAACAACCCACCGGCTGCGCACCTCGAGCTGCCGTACCCCAACCGCAAAGAGCGGCGGGCAGACGCCGACAGCGTGTTGGAACGAATGCGGCACATGCTCGCCAACCCCCACACTGTCGACCTGCGTCAGAGACAGAAGTAAGGCGCACCGCGCGGTACTACTCGGCGACCCGCACCGGCTGAAGATCCGAGGCCGGCACCCACTGCTGCACCGTGACATCACCTCCGGGCCGAGGCTGCACGAAGACCACCAGGGCAACCCACCCACGCTCATCCTGAGCCCACTGCAGCACCAAACCCTCGAAGCGCTCCCCGTCGATCCGCACCCAGCAGTGCCTGGTGCGCCGCGCCGATGTCGCCGGCGTCGAGACGTCGGCGCCCGCGACCGGGCGATCGCGCAAAGGAATGCCAGGCCGCGTCGGAGGATCCTGCGGAGTGCTGCTCACCTCACTGATTCTCCGCGGGGGACTGCTGCACGATCAGGTGACAGGTTGGGTCACGCAGCCTGA
>NZ_JBDIVG010000033.1:0-72967 GCF_039631275.1 Janibacter sp. LM | reverse complement strand
TCCCAGGCCGGAAATGACCCACGGATCAGTCAGGAGAGCCTGATTTCTGAGAGCGGACGCCATTCGAGGGTCCGCGAGATCGCAGGAGTCAGCAATGACCATCCCGACCCAGATGAGCCTCCACGGCTTCATCGCTACCGCACCCGAACTGAGCAAGCCCGACTCGAAGGACGCCCGGTTCTACGCCCGCGTCGGCGTCGAGCACTGGCGCAAGGAGCCCGACGGCTCGTTCACCAAGCTCGACCCGACGTTCCACAGCCTCGTGATGTACGGCGAGTCCGCCAAGCGGGCCTACGCCCGCTTCCGGGTAGGCGACCAGTTCGTCGCCTCGGGCTACATCACCGAGTACGAGAAGACGTGGAACGAGCAGACCGTGACCCGGGAACAGTTCGTCGCCAAGCACATCGGCCACGACACCACCTGGACCCGGTACTCGGTCGATCGGACGCCGGCGAACCAGCCCGACCCGCCGGCCGACCAGTTGACCGCGGCGAGTGAGCCGCCGCGAGTCGTCGGCCTTTGAGTCGGAGCAACTGCCATGCCGACTGTCGACGGCCCGCAGGAGTCACTGCTCGACCCCGACTTCGACGCGAGCATCCATCCGATGTTCAACGGCTCAGTCGAATACTCCGGGCCCGAGGAGCCAGAAGAGCCACTCCGGCCGCTGAACTGGAACCTCCTCTCCAGCGAAGAGGCTGAAGCGGAGTGGCTGGACCTCAACGCGTGGGTGGACTGGCTCCGGTCGACCTACGGTCTCCCGCCGACGGTGATCCCGCCCTTCTGGCATCGCCATGACGAGCTGGTCTGGGAGCTCTCAGCGCTGCACCTGCACTGGCTGAACTCCTACGACCCCGACGGGTCGCCGTCAGCCCCGATCATGTGGCACCGCGACTTCGCCGACGCCCGCCAGCGACTGCGCGAATGGGTCGCCACCTGCGGGACCCGCCTCGACCACGACCGACCTACGCGACAGACGACATGGCCGGGTGAAGACACCCAACCTGCCGGGGCCGAGGTCGTCATTGAGGACCGCGGCGCCGACTTCATCGAGTTCGTGGTCGAGGACGTCGCTGCTCGCCGCCGGATCGAGGAGCGGGTCCGCGCTGCCCGGGCTGGCTGATCCACACCAGCGACGCCGCCCAGCGCCGTCCACAGCAATCCACACAGCCGGCCCTGGATGCCGTCCTGGCAGGTGGAGTCATCAAGCGGGACTCCGGTCCCGGAATCGAAAGGAACCATTCATGTTGCTCTCTCACGCGATCACACTCGCCGAGGCCCGGTCGCACCTCGCGGCGCTTGCAAGGCGTGCGTACAACGACGAAGCATCAGCCGAGTACGAGCGCGTCCTGCTCCATCTCGACGTCATCCACGGCGACTACATCCCCGGCATCAGCGACGTCTACGACGAGGGCGCCGAGATCCTCTACGGGATCGCGGAGCGGGCGATCGAGGACCTGCTGGGCCACGGTGTCGACGCGCTCCAGGTCGAGCTTCTGCTTGACATGCTCGACGCGGCCAAGGCGAAAGACCTCCCCTGATGTACGCCGAGAACGGCGGCCACCTGCGCGCCGAACTCAGCACACTGCTGCGCCAGCACCGCGTCCAGCAACGCCTCGGAGGCGCCGGAAGCCACAGCATTCCGGAGACCACGACCGTCGAGGAACGTCGCCTCCTTGGAGAGCAGATCGGCAGGTACCGCCATTCAGGGCTCGTGTGGTGCTTTCAAGCGGTACGCGCCGCAAACCCACGGATGAACCTCCAAGGAACCAGCACCCGGACTCGCGGCCCGGCCGATGAACTGCGCTACCGGCTCGATGTGGCGATCGCCCACTCGAGCGGGCTTCCAGGGCTCGACGAGCTGACTTCCGAGCAACCATTCGCGATGGTCGAGTCGTGGCGGCAGGTCGCGCGAGCCGCAACGCTCGGCGAACACGACTTCGACGCCGGCCTTGGATACGGCCGGCTCTCCCAGGTGCAGTGCATGACCTTGCTCAAGGACGCCTCCGACGTGGCCCGTGGCCTCGTCGGACTCGACCGCCGCTACTCCAACATCCCCGGCTGGCGGCCGCTCAAGGACGCCGGCTGGCTCGCTCGCGCGGCCGAGACGTGCGCGACCTTCGCGGGGTACGACGAGCCCGACTACACGATCGACCTTCGCGGGTGGCGGCCCCGCCGCACTGTCGTTGAGGGACCTGGGCTGCCCGGACTCACGGGCGTACTCCAGGCGCAGCACAACCTGCTTGTTCACCTCGGCGAGTTCCCCGACGCCCGGAGCCTGCGACTCGTCCTCGACTCCCAGCGCATCGTCTCCCGCGACGCAGCCACCCTCGGTCCACGCGCCTCGGCCGAGTGGACCGACCGCGCCTCGACGTACCTCCGGCTCATCCACGCGACCCATGACATCGGCGGGATGGTTGGCAACGGCGGCCCTGCCGCTGGCCAAGCGGCTCTCGCAGCGAGCCGTATCGAGCAGTTCAGCCGCGCTGTGCAGGCAGGAACCGATGTCGCCGAGTCTGGGGCCCTTCGTCACCTCGCCCAACTCGGGCGCGAGATCGACGAGCGCATCACCCAGGTGATCCAGCAGGGCGCCCGCGAGCAGATCTACTTCGCCCGCGTGCCCTTCCCCCGTGTCGACAAGGACGCGGCTGGACTCGTGAAGCCGCCGCGACAGCGCTACGTGCCGATGACCGCCGATGTGTGCCAGGAACTCCTTGAACTGGTGCGTAATGAACTGCGCCCCGAGGCTGAGGCACCCCGGGCGCCGAAGAAGGCCGCTGCGAGTCGGGAAGAGCTCGCTACAGCCCTCGTGCATCGACCTGAGGCGCGCCGGGCACAGTCCGGCCCGGCGATGTGATCAGGCGCTAAGCGCCTTGCGCCGTACCGCGGCCAGATCACTTTCGAGCCGATCGAGTGCGGCCTTCAGATCGTCCGCAGGTGCGATCGCCTGCAGTACGAGCATGCGGACGACCGTCGATACCGGGAGGCCGCGCTGGTCGGCGTATTCCGCGAGCTCGTCGAACTCTTCATCCCGAAAGCGGACCTGGAGGTTCTTCGAGCGCGCGGTGCCGCGAGTGACCTTCACGTGCCCCGGCAGCGGCGCGTTCGGGTCGCTGGTTGCCTCGGCCGCCTCAGCCGCTTCGGCCTCTGCTGCGAGCAGTTCCTCAATCCCGTTGGTCATCCGCTTCTCCTTCGCTACCTGCGGCGTAGAGCCGTCGGTCCTTCTCGTTTGCTGCCCATCCGTTGACGCCGTACTCGGTCCCGTCGTTCTCCAGCACGATCACGGTGATCACATCATCCGCGGTCACCGAGAATCCGATGATCCTGACGCTCCTGCCGCTATCGCTGTTGTAGTCCGGGTCAATGACGACCCGGTTGGGGTCTTCGAGCGCCTCGTCGGCGACCGCTGGCGTGATGCCGTGCTTGCCTTGCATGTAGGCGCCGCGATGTGACCAGTCGACGCGCTCGAACACTCGCCCATCGTAATGCATTGCATTACGATTTGGAAGAGGTGTCGGTTCCACGATGTCGTCGTTCATGGCTGCTCCTCCGCTCGCTTCGGGGCAAGCGACTCCAGGATCTCGGCCGTCACTGGATCGACTGCCTCGTCGGGCTGGATGTAGTGCTCCTTGGTGATCTTCGACGAGGTGTGACCGAGCAGCTCGGCAGCGAGGTCCGGCCCACTTGCCCGGTCGAGAACGGTCGCGACCGTGCGGCGGAAGGCGTGCGGAGTGACCGCGTCGATCCCGGCTTCCGAAAGCACTGCCCGCAGGCGCCGACGGATGTTGTTGGTCGTCAGCGGCGTGCCGTTGCGGGTGAAGAACAGCAGGTGATCCGGCGCCTCGGGACCGACGACGACGAGCCTCTGCCGGATCACTTCAGCTGCGAAGCTCGGAACCGACACCACACGTGTCGACTTCTGCGTCTTCGGATGAGCCTGTCGATGCGTCGGCTTGCCCGCCGGCGAGACGATGGTCCCGCAGATCCGCACGGTGGCCGGCGACACAGTGACGTCGACATCGCACTTGCGGATCGCGAGCACCTCGCCGATGCGGGCAGAAGTGCCCAGCATGACCTCGATGATCTGCTCCAACTGACCGTCCGGCGGCGGCCCCGCGTTCCTGGCGCGCGGCGCCAACCTCGTGCGGCGTCTCGTATGGCGTCGACTTGCTCAAGAGTCAGCGCCATGGTCTGCGACGGCGGCTTGTGCATCCTGGCAATCCCGCGGACCGGGTTCTCCTTCAAAGCGTCGTACGGGACTGCCAGACCGAAGGCGAGGCTGAGGACCGTCCGAGCCTGCTTGGCCGTGCTGTAACTCTTGGTGGACGCGAGCTTCTTGATGAACTGGTCGACCTTGCGCACATTGATCTCGCGGAGGGTGTGGGACTCGAAGGCCGGCATTACGAGTTGGCGCATGTTGCGCTCGTAGAGCGCGCGTGTGCTCGGCGCAAGCTTGTCGGTGAGATCGAGATCCGCGAGCCACACCTCGACAAGCCGACCGAACGTGCTGTCTCCCGACAGGTCTCGGCTGCCGGCGGAAATGCGATCGCGACGCGTGAGTTTCTGCTTGAGGGCTCGCTCCGCAGACTTGCGACTGTCTCCCGTCGCTTGGACGAGCCGAAGCTGTCCATCGTCGTCGCGGAAGCGCACGCGCGCCTTGATCCTGCCGTTGGACGCCGGAACGTAGGTGAACTCGCCGAACGTGCCGATCGCTGTGCGTGGTCGTCCCATCTCAGGTCACCGTCCGTCCCTGTGCCCGCCGGGCCGAATCTCGCGCTGGGCCTCGATCCAGGCGACCACGTCGCTCTGGATGAACTTCACATGACGCCCGACACGGACGCCGCATGGACCCTTGCCGTCGACACGCCAGTCGTAAATGGTCGTGACTGGCACCCCGAGATACTCCGCAAGGTCCTCGATGCTGAGGAGCGGGTCGAGCCCACTGAGTGGATGCGTTTGGGTCTTCATGACCAGTAGGTGGGCCGGACGCTCCGAGCCGCTCCATGGCGTCCCGTGACAGTCCAAGGCAACTGGGCAAGCGGGCCGCTGACGGCACCTGCTGAACAGGTAGATGATGACTTTGTGATGACCGAGTCAAGTTAGAAAGCTTTCAGGCTCGGTTCCCCAGAGGGAACCGAGCCTGAAATTCGTAGCGGGGGCAGGATTTGAACCTGCGACCTCCGGGTTATGAGCCCGGCGAGCTACCGAACTGCTCCACCCCGCGTCGTTGCCTTGCAAGATGAAACTCTACGTGAACGGACGGAGCAGACCAAATCAGCTCCCCTCGAGGTCCGCCGAGCCCCCACCGGGCTGGGCCTCCGCGGCCGCCTCGAGCTGCTTCTTCAGCTCCTTCTGCGCCTCGTCGTAGCCGGCGAAGTCGCCCTCCTTCAGCGCGTCCTGGCCGTCCTTGTAGGCCTTCTGCATCCCGGCGATCGCCTCGCGCAGCTTCTTCTCGTCAGCGGTGAGGTTCTTGGGCTCCTTCGGCGGCTTCGTCGGCTCCTTCGGTGGCTGGGTCGGCTCGCCGCCGCCCGTGACGCCGGCGTCGCCGCCGAAGAGCTCGTCGAGCGCCGTCTCCAGGTCCTGGGCCCAGGCGACCTTGCCGCCGAAGGTCACGACGACGATCCGCAGCTGCGGGTAGCTGGTGCCGGAGGCGGACGAGAGGTAGATCGGCTCGACGTGGAGGAAGCCCTCCCCGACCGGCAGCGCGAGCTGGTTGCCGAAGGAGACCTGCGACCCGCCACGGTTGGCGTTGTTGAGGTAGTCGGTGAGGGTCTGCCCCCCTTCGCCGGACGTCGCGTTGGACGAGACGATGTCATTTTGCACCTGGCCCACGCCGGGCACGGTCGTGTTGCGCGGCACCGACAGCAGGCGCAGGTCGCCGTAGCCGGACGCAGGCTTGCCCTTGACGTCACCGGCGTCGGCGTCCACGGCGAGGTAGCCGGCCATGACGTTGCGCGATCCCCGGGGGATGTACGTCGACGTGAGCGACCACGAAGGGGAGGACTGGTCCGGCATCGCCAGGGACAGGAAGTAGGGCGGCTGGGCCACGCCGTCGTCCCCGCGGGACGGGTCGTCCGGCACCCGCCAGCGGTCCTGGCCGGCGCGGAAGTCGGCCGCGGAGGTCACGTGGAAGTCGGCGAGGACCGCCCGCTGCATCCGGAAGATGTCCTCCGGGTAGCGCAGGTGCGACATGAGGTCGCCGCTGATCTCGCTCTTGCTCTTCAGGGTCCCCGGGAAGGCCTTGTCCCAGGCGTCGACGATCGGGTCGGTCTCGTCCCACCTGTAGAGGTTGACCGTGCCGTCGTAGGCGTCGACGGTGGCCTTGACCGAGTTGCGCATGTAGTTGACCCGGTCACCCACGAGCGAGCTCTGCTGCTGCGTCTGGACCGAGGAGACCTGGCCCGTCTGCACGCCCGAGAGCGAGAAGGCCGTCGAGTACGGGTAGTTCTGCGAGGTCGTGTAGCCGTCGACGACCCACTGGATGCGGCCGTCGACGATCGTCGGGTAGATGTCGTCGTCGAGGGTCAGCCACGGCGCGACGCGCTGGACGCGCTCCCTGGGCGTGCGGTGCTCGAGCATCCGCGAGTCCGAGCCGACGGCGTCGGAGAGGATGAACTTGGTGTCGCGGTGGGTGATCGCGTACGCCAGCTGGCGCGGCCACGAGCCGATCGAGACGCCGCCCTTGCCCTGGTAGGTGTAGCGCGACTCCTCACCGCCGGTCGGGCGGTCGACCTCGCGCGGCGTCGACGTGTCGCCCTCCCCGACGATCGAGAAGTGGTCCATCTCCTCACCGAAGTAGATGCGCGGCTCGTACTCCCCGATCTCGCTCTCCGGCGAGATCCACTGCGGGTTGCCGGCGCGGGCCTGGGTGCCGCGGGCCATCACGAGGCCGTAGCCGTGCGTGTACACCGTGTGGTCGTTGACCCAGTCCCGCCGGTCGGCGGGGACCTTCGCGAGGTCGAGCTCCCGGGCGCCGACGACGACGTCGGTCGTCTCGCCGTCGACGTCGTAGCGGTCGACGTCGAGGTCGTCCTGGAAGGTGTAGTACGGCTGCTGCGCCTGCAGCTCCTGGTAGGTCGCGCTCATCACCGAGGGGTCGAGCAGGCGGATGCCCGGGATCGACGCCGCGTCCTCGCGCAGCTGCCCCGAGGAGACGTCGGAGACCGCGTCGTAGGTCGACGTGGACACCCCGGTCACGCCGTACGCCGCGCGGGTGGCGTCGATGTTGCGCTGGAGGTACGGCTCCTCGAGCGAGTTGCGCGACGGGGAGACCTTGTACGTCTCGACCAGCGCCGGGTAGATCGCGCCCACGACGACCGAGAGGACGACGAGCGTGCCCACGGCGATGAGCGGCAGCCGCCACGAGCGTGACCGGACGGACGCGAGGAAGAGCCCGGCGCACACGGCCGCGGCGACGGCGAGGATGTACTTCGTCGGGATGATGGCGTTCGCGCCCGTGTACCCGACACCGGTGAGGACCTCCCCTTCGCGCGTCGTCAGGCCGTGGGCGTCGAGGAGGTAGCTCCACGCCCGCAGCAGCGCGAGGACCGAGGCGATGATCGCCAGGTGGAGGAAGGCGGCGCGGGTGGAGCGTCCGCGACCGGGCGGCACGATGCCGCCGTAGACGTAGTGCGCGAAGACCGCCGCGAGCAGCGAGGAGATCGCGGCCACGGTGAGGAAGCCGACGACGAAGCTCCACCACGGCAGCGCGAAGAGGTAGTAGCTGACGTCGCGACCGAACTCGGGGTCGGAGACCCCGGTGCCGCTGCCGTTGCGCCACAGCAGCCAGGTCTGCCACTGACCGGCGGCGGCCAGACCGCCGAGGATGCCGAGCACGGCGGGAAGGGCGAGGACCGTCACCCTGCGGAAGGGCTCGATGGCCCGTCGGTACTGGGCGAGCGCCTGCTCGCCGGGCGTCATCGGGACCGAGAGCGGCCGGGTGCGGAAGGCCAGCCACAGGCTCACGCCGATCGGCACGGCGGTGACCAGGGCGCCGACGACGAAGAGGACGAGCTGGGTGCGCAGGCGCGACCACCACATCCCGGAGTAGCCGAGCGAGCCGAACCACAGGGACTCCGTCCACAGGCTCGCCGCGAGCGTCACGAGCACGAGGGCGACACCGATGGCGACCGCCACCCGGACCAACCGTCGTCGGGGCACGCGTCGGGAGGGTGGAGGACCCTCGTCCCGGGGCGGCGGCGCCCCTCTGTCGTCGTCCGGCCAACTCGCGCTGCTCATGGTGGGGCTACCGTACCCAGCCCACCCGGGAGCCGATGGGGCAGCATGGTCCCCGTGCCCGACTCGTCACCTGACCACACGTCCCCCGAGCCCCCGGCCGGGTCCACCACGGAGCCCCTGGCCGTCACCGCACTCGAGACCGAGCGCCACGTCGCCTCGGCCGGGTGGGACCAGAACCCGCGCGTCTTCGCCCTCGTCGACACCGCCGAGCTCGTCGCGGCCGAGCCGGGCCTGGCCGCGCAGTTCGGCTCCCCCGCCGACCGGGCGCCGGGTGCGCTGACGGCGATCGAGCAGGAGGACCTGCCCCGTACCGCCGACATCGAGTCGCTCCTCGGGCGGATGGCCTGGCCCGACACCGTCCACGGGGTCGCCCTCGCCGTCGAGCGCATCGTCATCCCGCCGGGCGCCGAGCGCGACCTGCCGGAGGACCCGGCGGAGGCCATGACCGCGCTCGCGGCCCACCCGCAGCGCGAGGACGTGCGCCTGCTCGTCGCCGTGCACCGCGACGGCCGCGCCGTGTGCCTGCTGCGCCAGCGGGCCAACGACCGCGACGACCGCGTCGCCACCGGCGAGGACATCGCCCCCGGCCTGGTGCACGCGCTGCGGGCGACGCTCGAGGACTGACCCTTCGAGACGGTCGCTTCGCGACCTCCTCAGGGAGCGGAGACGGTCGCTACTGCCTGACGACGTCCTCGCACGTCGGGAAGTCCGCGGTCTCCCCCTTCGCGATGGCCTCGACGGTCGAGGACGCCTCCTCGAAGTCCCCGACGGGGACCACGTGCAGGCCGTCCGGGACATGGCCGACGACGTCCGCACAGTTGCTGTCGGGCGCGAGGAACCACGTGGCCCCGCTGTCCTGCGCGCCGACCATCTTCTGCGCGATGCCGCCGATCGGGCCGACCGTGCCGGCGTCGTCGATGGTGCCGGTGCCGGCGATCTGCTGACCGCCGGTCATCGCGCCCGGGGTGAGGCGGTCACGCACGGCGAGGGCGAACATCAGGCCCGCGCTCGGCCCGCCGACGTTGCCCGCGTCGATGCGCACCTCGTAGGGGTAGTCGTACGTCGCCTCGACGCCGATCCCGACGCCGGCGCGGCCGCCGCCGAGGTCCGCCGTCCTGACCGTGACCTCGCGCGCCGTGCCCCCGCGGGTGATGCCGAGCTCGACGTCGTCGCCCGGCTGGCGGTCGGAGATCGCGGCGACGATGTCGGCGACGTGCGCGACCGGCTTGCCGTCGACCGCGGTGACCCGGTCGCGCAGCCTGACCACCCCGTCTGCGGGCAGGCCCGTGGCGATCGAGGCGACGACATTGCGCTGCGGGACCTTGGTACCCGTGCTGCGCATGCCGACGGCGATCGAGTTCTTCTGCGAGCCCTGCATCTGGGCCTCGTTGAGCTGCTCGATCTCCTGCTCGCTCGTGTCCTTCGGGAAGATCTGCTCCTCGGGCACCACGCGCGCGTCGGGGTTGAGGTGCCCGGCGACCCACTCCCAGCCGCTGATGTGCCGCTCGGGGCCACCGAGGACGCGGACCGTCGTGAAGAACAGCGCGCCGTCCGTCGGGTACGTCTTGGCGCCCTCGACCCGGACGAGCGGGCTGCCGTCGTCGAGGCGACCCAGGGTGTCGGTGGCCGGCCCGGGCTTCTCCACCGCGTACGGGACCTTGATGAAGGTGCCCGCGAGGACGACGATGAGGAGGACCAACGAGACCACGATGAGCCACGTGGCGACGCGTTCGCTGCGCGACGTGGTGTGGGTCGGATCGCTCACAGGGCCTCCTGCCCGGGTGGGAACCATCCGGGACCGCTCGTGGTTGGGTTGGGGGACAGCACATCCTCTCAGGAAGAGACGAGACGCCAGCGTGAGCAACGACCCCAGCACCCCGTCCGGTTCCCCCGGGGACGACGGTCTGCCATCGGAGATCGCCAAGATCTTCCGTGACCTCAACGGCGGCCGCGACCTGCCACCCCAGGTCCTCGAGCAGCTCAAGGCCATGGGCATCGCCGACGCCGACCCCGCGCAGGTGGCCGCGATGACCTCGCAGGTCAGGTCGATGTTCACCCCCGGGGCCATGACGAAGGGGGTCGACGTCACCTCCGCGACCACGACCGCCCAGGAGGTCGCCGAGTCCGAGGACCACGAGATGGGCACCAGGGAGTCCGTCCTCGCCGAGCAGGCCGTCCACGTCGCCTCGATGTGGCTCGACCAGGTGACCGAGCTCGAGGCGCCCTCGCTCACGGGCGCCGCGCTCTCCCGCTCCGAGTGGATCGAGGCGACGATGCCCGTGTGGGCCTCGCTCGTCGACCCCGTCGCCGACGGCCTGTCCGCCGCGATCCGGGAGTCGATGACCTCACGCCTGCAGGGCCCCGAGGCCCCCGACCTGCAGGCGATGGGCCTGCCGCCCGGGATGGACCTGTCGGCACTCACGCAGCAGCTGGCTCCCTTCGTCGACACGATGGCCTCGCAGCTGATGACCGCGCAGACGGCCGAGGCCGTGGGGACGCTGTCGGCCGACACCCTCACCGCGACCGAGGCCGGCGTGCCGCTGCTCACGACGCGGGTGGCGCTGCTCCCGGGCAATGTCGCGCGGTTCGCCGACGGGCTCGACGTGAGCCTCGACGAGGTGTGGTTGCACCTCGCGGCTCGCGAGGCGGCGCGGATGCGCCTCTTCACCGCCGTGCCGTGGATCGGCCCGCAGATCCTCGCGGCGATCCAGTCCTACGCCCGCGGCATCGCCATCGACACCGACGCGATCGACGCCGCGGTGCGCGACGCCGACCCGACCGACGCAGAGGCCTTGCAGGAGGCGCTCACCGGCGGGTTCCTGCACCCGAGCCCGACGGCCGCACAACGGCAGGCGCTCGTGCAGCTCGAGACGCTGCTCGCGCTCGTCGAGGGCTGGGTCGACCACGTCGCCGCGCAGGCGACCCGCGAGCACCTGCCGCACACGGCCGCGATGACCGAGACGATCCGGCGGCGCCGGGCCACGGGTGGACCGGCCGAGCGGACCTTCGCCGGGCTCGTCGGGCTCGAGCTGCGGCCGCGCCGGCTGCGCGACGCCGCCAACCTCTTCGCCGCGCTCGAGGAGCGGCTCGGCGCGACCGGTCGCGACGGCGTGTGGGCGCACCCGGACGTCGCGCCCACGGGCGCCGACCTCGACGACGTGCTCGGTTTCGTCGATCGCACGGCGGCCGGCGGGGCCGACACGAGCGACCTCGACGCCGCGCTCGAGTCGATCCTGCGCGAGGCGGACGAGGAGTGACCCGGGAGGACGACCTCCGGGCGCTGCTCACCTCGTGGTCGGCGCCGGACGCCGCCCAGGAGGCGCTGCGCGCCGAGTACCTCGCGCACCTCGACGCGCACGCCGGTGCCTCCTCCGACGTCCTGGCGAAGGGGGGACCCCCCGCCCACTTCACCGCCTCCTGCCTCGTCGTCGACGAGGCTCGTGAGCGGGTGCTGCTGACCCTGCACCGCAAGGTCGGACGGTGGCTGCAGTTCGGCGGGCACATCGAGCCCGGCGACGCGTCGGTCGCCGACGCCGCGCTGCGCGAGGCCGTCGAGGAGTCGGGCCTGCCCGCCGGTGCACTGACCCTGCTGCCGGGGCTGGCCCAGCTCGACCGGCACGCGCTCGGGTCGGGCTTTCGCCGGTGCACCGAGCACCTCGACCTGCGCTGGGTCGCCGTGGCCGCGGCCGGCGCCGACCCCGTCGTCTCCCACGAGTCGCTCGACGTCGCGTGGTGGCCCGTCGACGCCCTGCCGCCGGACACGGACGCCTCCGTCCTCGCCCTCGCCGCCGAGGCCACCGAGGTCGCATTCCCCTAGGGCAATGCAGCCTCGATCGTGCATTGCCCCAGGGGAATGCGGGTTCGGGTGGGGCCTGTGGATGACGGCGGCCGCGCGATCGCGGACTCGGCCAGAGTGGTGCCCCAGAGCACCACGCACCCGAGTCGAGCGAGTCGCCATGCACCCATCTCCCCACCTGCGCGGGGCGCGCCTGCGTCCCCTTCGTCGGCCTGACGGGAGCGTCCAGCTCGGGGTCGGACCACGCTCGGTGCGGCTCGTCGGGCTCACCGACGCGGAGTGCCGCTGGCTCGCCTCGCTCGACCCCGCCCGCGCGCTCACCGAGGCCGTGACGACCGCGGCGCTCGAGGGCATCGACCCTGCCCGCGCCACCGAGGTCCTCGACCGGCTCGTCGGGCGCGGCGTCCTCTCTCCCGTCGACGCCGGGCGCACGCCCCGGGTCGCGGTCGTCGGGGCCGGGGCGCTGCCCGCCCTCCTCGTCGACGTCCTGCGGCAGGGCGAGCAGGTGGACGCCGCGCGGGTGCGTCCCGGAGGCGAAGGGAGCGCCGACCTGGCCGTCGTCGTGAGCCCCGCGCCGGCAGACCCGCTCGCCGTCCAGCCGTGGCTCGCCCGGGGCACCGCGGTCCTGCCGCTGTGGTGCCAGCCCGAGCACGCCAGCATCGGCCCGGTCCTGGCGCCGGCAGGCCGGCCGTGCCTGCACTGCCTCGACCTGACCCGGGCGGGCTTCGACCCGGGGTGGCCGACCCTGCGCGCCCAGCTGACCCGGCCGCGGGTCACCGGGCCCGAACCGGCCGACGGGCGTCCCGCCCTTCGCCTCCTCGCGGCCGGGCTGGCGGCCGCGCTCGTCCTCGACCACGCCGCGGGGCGGGTCGAGTGGCCCGAGTGGTCCTTCGAGGTCGCGACGCCCGGCCCGACCCTCGAGCGCCACCGGTGGCCGGCCCAGCCGGGCTGCCCCGAGTGCGGCCAACCGAGCGCGCGTCCGGTCGCGACACCCACGGACGAAGGGGGTTCCGCCCCGCGCTCAGGATGGGGCGACACAATGGCCGGGTGACCCAGATCCCACGCGGAGCCGCCGGCCGGGCCGCGCGCCTCGCCTCGCTCCCGCTCGGCCATGCCGGGCGCAGCGCCCGCGGCATCGGCCGACGCCTCACCGGCACGCCGGCCGACGTCGTCAACGAGGAGATCCAGCGCCGCACCGCGGAGCAGCTCTTCGCCGTGCTCGGCCAGCTCAAGGGCGGCGCGATGAAGGTCGGGCAGGCCCTCTCCGTCCTCGAGGCCGCCATGCCCGAGGACCTCGTCGAGCCCTACCGCGAGATGCTCGTGCGCCTGCAGGACGCCGCTCCCCCGATGACGACGCAGGAGGTGCACGGTGTGCTCGTCCGAGACCTCGGTCCGCGGTGGCGCGAGCAGTTCGAGATCGAGGACACGCCCGTCGCCGCCGCCTCGATCGGGCAGGTCCACCGGGGCACGATGCCCGACGGGCGACGGGTCGCGGTCAAGGTGCAGTACCCCGGCGCCGACAAGGCGCTCCGGTCCGACCTGCAGCAGATCGCCCGCCTCGCCCGGGTCGCGACGACGTGGATGCCGGCGCTCGACGTCAAGCCGGTGACCGAGGAGCTGCTCGCTGCCGCCGACGAGGAGCTCGACTACGCGCTCGAGGCCGCCAACCAGCGCGCCTTCGCCGAGGCCTTCCGCGACGACCCGCACTACGCGGTCCCCGACGTCGTCCTGCAGACCCGGCACGTGCTCGTCAGCGAGTGGCTCGACGGCGCGCCCCTCGGACAGGTGATCCGGGAGGCCGACCAGGACGTGCGCGACCGGGTCGGGCGGCTGTACCTCGGGTTCATGCTGTCGGGCCCGGCGCGCGCGGGGCTCCTCCACGCCGACCCGCACCCCGGCAACTTCCGCCTCACCCCCGACGGGCGCCTCGGGGTCGTCGACTACGGCGCGGTCGCCCGCCTGCCCCAGGGCTTCCCGCCGGTCATCGGCGCCCTCGCGCGTCACGCACTCGCCGGTGACAGCGCCGCTGTCCTGGAGGGGCTGCGCGCCGAGGGCTTCGTCCTGCCCGGCATCGAGCTCGACGCGGACGAGCTGCTGCGCTACCTGCTCCCCTTCATCGAGCCGCTCCGCGAGCCCGAGCACGCCTTCACCCGCGAGTGGCTGCGCTCGGTGACCCGCGGGGTGACCGACCTGCGCGCGCCGGAGTTCGCCACCGGGCTGCGGATCAACATGCCGCGCGAGTACGCGATGATCCACCGCGTCTTCCTCGGCTCCACCGGGGTCCTGTGCCAGCTGGGAGCGACGGTCGCGGCGCGCGGGGCGATGGAGCGCCACCTCCCCGGGTTCGCCGCGGTCTAGGCCCCGCTGGTCTTGTCGGCCTTTGCCTTGGCCTTCGCGGCCTTCTTGTGGTCCCGGACCTCCTGCAGCGAGGTCTCGTCGGTCACGTCGGCGACCGAGCGGCGGGAGCCGTCCTCGGCGTACGGGCCGATCGCCTCGCGCCAGCCCGCGGGCTGCACACCGAGCTGCTTGCCGAGCAGCGCGGCGAAGATGCGCGCCTTCTGGTCACCGAAGCCGGGCAGCGCCTTGAGCCGTCGCACGACCTCGGCGGTCTCGACACCGGTCCAGATCCGCGTCACGTCACCGTCGTACTCGTCGCGCACGACGGCGGCGACGGCCTGGATGCGGCCGGCCATCGAGCGCCCGTAGCGGTGCACCGCGGGCGGCGTCGCGCACAGGTCCGCGAAGGCCTCCGGCTCCGCCTCCGCCAGCGCCGCGGGGTCGAGCGTGCCGAAGCGCTCCTTGACCTTCGCCGGCCCGGCGAACGCGCGCTCCATCGGGAACTGCTGGTCGAGCAGCATCCCGAGCAGCAGGGCGAAGGGGTCGCTCGAGAGCAGCTCGTCGGCGGTCTCGTCCTGGGCGATGCGAAGGGAGGGGGCCATGCGCTCCAGCCTCCCACGGCACTCGCCCCGCGCCGAGACTCGGGTGATGGCTGCTATTCACTCGTCATAGCAGCCATCGCCCGAGTCTCGGCGACGGGAGATCCGATCATCGGAAGCTCAGGTGAACGGGACGGTCGTGGCGGCGGGCCTCGGCGAGGCGACGCTCCACATCGGGGACGTAGGACAGGGGCTGGTCGAGGGGACGCAGCCGGGGCAGCTTGAGGAACTTCATCGCGGTACCTCCTCTCGAGGGGTCGTTCACGCGGGGACGGGGTGCTTGCGTGGGCGGCCGCGGGGCCGCTTGCGGGGGATGATGCGGCCGGCGTCGAAGAGCTCTCCGCCCCAGACGCCCCAGGGCTCGCGGCGCTCGAGGGCGCCGTCCAGGCACAGCTCCCGGAAGGGGCAGTCCCGGCAGAGGGCCTTGGCGTACTCGACGCCGGCAGGGGTCTCGGCGAACCAGATCTCCGGATCCTCGACCTGGCAGGGCGTGAGGATGCTCAGCCGCTGTATCGGTGGGTGGGTGGTCAGTGCGGTCACGACGGGGTCTCCTGTGGCGAGCGTGCGGTGCTGTGCTGTTCGAGGGGTGGGGCGGCGACGTCCGAGCACGACGAAGGCCGCGGTTCCCGGTGTGTGGGATGCCGCGGCCTGAGAGGGAGGACCTGGGTCCGTCTCGACTAGACGGAGAGTCCTGCAGGGCGCGGGTCCACGACGAAGGGGGTCTTCGGCTCGGCGACCGTGCGGTCGCGATCGATGAAGACGCCGGTGGCGCCGCCGAGGAGGTCGGCGGACGGCACGAGGGCAGCCGTCATCGGAGCGAGGATCATCGTGGTGATCGTGTCCATGGGTGCTGCCCTCCTCTCGTCGGTTGCGCTCTTCGGGCCACACGCTCGCGCACGTCCCGACTGACAGGATCAAACGTAGACCACCCGGTGGGAGCGCGCCAACCCATTAAATCTGCGGATGTTCCCCGGTCAGTCCGCAGGATCTTCGGCGGCGGCCGTCGCGACCTCGTCGGGGTCCGCCCCACCGATGACGGCGAGCACCTGGTCGGCGTAGAGGGAGAGCTTGCGGGGGCCCACACCGCTGATCGCGGAGAGGTCCCGCTGGTGCGTCGGCGCCGCCTCGGCGATCGCCTCGAGCGTGGCATCGGTGAAGACGACGAAGGCTGGCACCGACGCCGCCCGCGAGACCGCGAGGCGCCACGACCGCAGCCGCTCGAAGGTCGCCTCGTCGTACGACGGCGGGCAGTCGGGGCAGCGGCCGGAGGCCCGCTCGGTCGCGGTGCCGAGCTCGGTGCCGCACACCTTGCACACCTTCGGGCACGCCGCCTTGAGCTTGCTCCCGCGGGGCGCCGACGACTTCTTCGGCGTCGACCGCGCGCCCTCGCCGAGGATGCCGGCCGTCTGGTCGAGGAAGCGGCTGACCCGCCGTGTCCCCCGGGCCCCTGGCGTCCGGGCGCGCGCCCACGACAGGTGCAGCACCTCGCGGGCGCGGGTGACGCCGACGTACATGAGGCGTCGCTCCTCCTCGATCTCGTCCGCGCCCTCCGCCATCATGATCGGCAGCAGCCCGTCGGAGCAGCCGACGAGGAAGACGACGTCCCACTCCAGGCCCTTGGCGGCGTGCAGCGACGCCAGCGTCACGCCCTCGACGTCCGGGGCGTGCTGCGCGGCGATCCGCTCGTCGAGGTCGCGGACGAGCTCGGGCAGCCGCGCCTGCGGGCTGGTGGCGGCCAGTCGCGCGGACAGGTCGACGAGCGCCTTGAGCGACTCCCACCGCGAGCGCACGGCCCCGGTGCTCGCGGGCGCGTCCTCGTGCCAGCCCATGCCGCCGAGCACGTCCCCGACGAGCGAAGGGAGTGGCTTGCTGCCGTCGTCGGTGCGGGCGGCCCCGCGCAGGAGCAGGATCGCCTCGCGGACCTCCTTGCGGGAGAAGAAGCGCTCCCCGCCCTTCACGAGGTAGGGGATCTCGGCGTCGGCGAGGGCGGACTCGAAGGCCTCGGACTGCCCGTTGGTCCGGAAGAGCACCGCGATCTCCCGCAGCGGCCGCCCGGCGGCGACGAGCTCCTTGACCCGGTCGGCGACCCACGCGGCCTCGGCCGGGTCGTCGTCGAGCGCGGTCAGGCGCGGTGGATCTCCCCCTTCGCGCTGGGCCACGAGCTCGACGGCCCCACCGCGACGCTGGCCGCTCGGGTCCGTCAGGAGCTTGTTGGCGAGCGCGAGGACCGGCGGCGTGGAGCGGTAGTTGCGCACGAGGCGCACGGTCGACGCCTGGGGGTGGGTGTCGGTGAAGCGCAGCAGGTGCTGCGGCGTGGCGCCGGTGAAGGAGTAGATCGTCTGCGCGGGGTCGCCGACGACGCAGATGTCGCCACGCCCGCCGAGCCACAGGTCGAGCAGCCGCTGCTGCAGGGCGTTGACGTCCTGGTACTCGTCGACGACGAAGTGCCGGTACTGGTCGCGAACCGTGCGCGCGATGTCCTCGCGCTCCTCGAGGATGCCGACGGTGAGGAGCAGCACGTCCTCGAAGTCGATGACGCCCCGCTCCCCCTTGACGTCCTCGTAGGTCGAGATGAGGCGGGCCATCGCGGTGAGGTCCATGCCCGGAGGCTCGCGGCGGGCCCGTCGGGCCGCTGCGGCGTAGGTCTCCGGGGTGAGGAGCGAGACCTTGGACCACTCCACCTCGGCGGCGACGTCCCGCAGCTCGCTGCGGTCGAGCCGCATGCCCATCCGCGACGCGGCCTCGGCGACCGCCGGCGCCTTGTGGGCCATGACCTCGGGCGCCGCCCCGCCGATCGCCTGCGGCCAGAAGTAGTGGAGCTGGCGCAGCGCCGCCGCGTGGAAGGTCCGCGCCTGCACACCGATCACACCCAGGTCGCGCAGCCGGGTGCGCATCTCGCCGGCCGCCCGGGCGGTGAAGGTCACCGCGAGCACCCGCTGCGGCTGGTACGCGCCGGCGCTCACGCCGTAGGCGATGCGGTGGGTGATCGCCCGCGTCTTGCCGGTCCCGGCACCCGCGAGCACGGCCATCGGGCCGCTCGGGTTGGCGGCGACCTCGCGCTGCTCGGGGTCGAGCGCGGCGAGGACGTCGTCGGCGGACTGCGGGCCGGTCACGTCGATCACCCCGGCACTCTCTCACCCGGGCCTGACGACCCGCTCAGCCGACCTCGTCGAGCCGCCCGCCGAGCCAGCCCTCGATGAGCCGCCCGGAGATCGACAGCCGCCCCGCCGCCCTGACGTACCCGGCGAGCAGCTCCTCGCGGAACTCCTCGCGGGTGAACCACCGCGCCTCGGCGATCTCGTCGGGCTGGCAGGTCAGCTCGCTCGTCGTGGCCCGCGCGGTGCAGCCGATCATCAGCGACGCCGGGAAGGGCCACGGCTGGTCACCGACGAACCGCACGTCGGTCACCGTCACCCCCACCTCCTCGCCGACCTCGCGGACGACCGCGCCGGCGATGGTCTCCCCCGGCTCGACGAACCCGGCGAGCACCGAGAACCTGCCCTCGGGCCAGCCGATGTTGCGCGCGAGGAGCAGGCGGTCGTCCGCGTCGGTCACGGCCATGATCACGGCCGGGTCGGTGCGCGGGTAGTGCTCGGATCCGTCGCGCGTGCAGCGGCGCACCCACCCGGCCTGCACGACCTCGGTCGGCTCGCCGCAGCGCGGGCAGCGCGGGTGGCGCACGTGCCAGTTGGCCAGGCCGAGCGCGGTGGCGAAGAGCGAGGCCTGCGCCGGGCTCAGGTCGACCGCGACCTCGCGCAGACCGGCGAAGGGGGCGGCGTCCAGCCGCTCCTCGCGCGGCACCGGGTTGCCGGGCGGGGTGGGCCGGCACGCGGCGAGGTGCGCGACGCCCTCGTGCCGGCCGAGGTAGAGCAGGAGGGTGTCGGCGTCCTCCGGGGCCGGCGGGCGCAGCGCCAACGAGCGGTCCGGGCGAAGGGGGACCCGGTCACCGACGAGCTCCACGACCCGGGTGGCCGGGTCCTCCAGGAGTCCGCGGAGGAGTCCCGGCTCGCTGCGCGCGGGCCCGTCGCGGTCGAGGATCGGATCCGTCATGGGCAGGTCGCGCATCGGGTCGTGGTCCACGTCGCCCACCCTAGGCCCGGGCCCGATTCGTGGTCCGGAGGGCGTCGCTCCCGGCATCCGGGCCGCCCGACTCGTACGGTGGGCGGGTGACCTCACGTGGACCGCTGCAACTCGCCGCCCTGGCCAGCGCCGCCGTGCCGGGCCTCGACCCCGACTCCGTCGAGGGGGTCGTCACCGACGCGTCGCACCCCTTCGAGGTCGCCTTCGTCCAGGACGACGAGCACCGGCGGTGGGTCATCCGCTCGCCGCGCACGCCCGCCGCGTCGGCGCAGCTCGAGCAGTCCGCGGCGCTCCTCGCGCTGCTGGCCCGTCGCCTGACGATGCCGGTCCCGGCCGTCAAGGGCTGGGTCGCGCTGCCCGAAGGGGGACGCGCCGCCGTCACGACGTACCTCACCGGGCGCATGGTCGACCTGGAGTCGATCGCCCCGGGCACCAAGCTCGCCGCCGGCCTCGGCCGGGCGCTCGCCCACCTGCACAGCCTCGACCGGCGCATCTACGAGGAGGCCGGCGTCCCCGTCTACGACGCGGACGCCTACCGCGCCCGCCAGCTCGCCGAGCTCGACCGCGCGGCAGCCACCGGTCGGGTGCCGACGGGCCTGCTCACCCGGTGGGAGCGCACCCTCGAGGACGTCTCGCTGTGGCGCTTCACGACGACCCCGACGCACGGCGCGATCGGGCCGAGCACGATCCTCGCGACCCCCGACGACGGCGAAGAGCCGGACGTCAAGGGCTTCCTCGGCTGGGAGCACGCCCAGGTCGCCGACCCCGCCGACGACCTGGCCGCCCTCGTCGGCGCGCTGCACCCCGAGACCCTCGACACCGTCCTGGAGGCCTACGCCCACGCCCGCGTCGAGCGCCCCGACCGCCACCTGCAGCGCCGCGCGCGGCTCGTCCACGAGATGCAGCTCGTGCGCTCGATGATGCACGCGGTCGCCGCGGGGGACGACGTCGCCGCCGAGGGCCACGCCTCCCGCCTGCGCCGGCTCGACGACGAGCTGGCCGCCGAGGAGGAGCGCGCTGCCGCCGCGGCACCGACCGTGCCGCCCCAGCCGGCCGAGACCCAGCCGACCGAGACCCAGCCGACCGAGACCCAGCCGACCGAGACCCAGCCGGCCGAGACCCAGCCGGCCGAGACCCAGCCGATCGAGATGCAGCCCACCGGGGCCCGACCTGAGCCGGAGGACGCCTCCGCCGACTCCGAGGAGGACGCGGTCGTCGTCGAGGGGGCCGGCGCCCCGACCCCGGTCACCCTGCCGGTGGCGGACGCCGAGCGACCCCCTTCGCCCGAGGACGGCGAGCACGAGACCGCGGAGATCACCCCGCTCGGCCACGACGACGAGGACGACGTCGTCTCCCCGGACACCCAGCGGTCCTGAGCCGCGCTCCTCAGGCAGAGGCGGTGAGCAGGGCCGCCACGCGGTCCTCGTCGAGCAGCTCGGGGCGCGTCGTCTCGCCGGTCGCGGCGTGGAAGAAGGCTCCGCGCACCCGCTCCGGGTCGATCCCGCGCCAGCGCGCGTAGGCGATCCGGTAGGCCGACAGCTGCACCGCACGCACGGCCATCTCCTCGCCCCGCGGCGGGCGACCGGTCTTCCAGTCCACGACCGTCACCCCGCCGTCGTCGTCGGCGAAGACCGCGTCGACGCGACCACGGATCGCGTGGTCCCCGATCACGGTCTCGAGCGACAGCTCGACGTCGAGGGGCACGCGCTCGGCCCACTCGCTGGCGAGGAAGTGCTCCTGCATGAGCGCGAGGTCCTCGTCGCCGAGTGACTCGTCCGCGCTGCCGGGCAGCTCGAGGATGTCGACCAGCCCGGCCCGCGAGTAGTGCTCCTCGACCCACGCGTGGAAGGCCGTCCCCCGCCGCCCCGCGACCTGCGGTGCCTGGGGCATCGGCCGGCGCAGGTCCAGCGCGAAGGCCTGCGCGTCCCGCGCCAGCCCGACCAGCTGCGAGGTCGACAGGTGCGCCGGCAGCTCGACCGCGACATCGGCCCCACGCGCCCGCCGCCGTCGCTCGCGCTCCTCGAGCAGGATGCGCAGCTCGTCGTCGAGGGGGTCGGCACCCAGGTCGGTGCCGGGGTCGCTCCCGTCGACCATCGCGACGGCAGCGGCGGCCAGTCCCGGCCGCTCGGGCGCGACGTCGTCCCCGGGCCACACGACCTGGCGGCCGACGGCGAGCGCGGGGTTGGGCTCGTCCTTGGTCTGCGGCATGGCCGCCCACTCGATCGTGCGGACCACGCCCGTCGCCCGGGCCTCCTCGATGAACCGCGAGGGCAGCCGCGGCGTCGCGCCCGTCGGCCCCCAGACCCAGGACCCGAGCAGCAGCTGGCTGCGCGCGCGGGTGCACGCGACGTACGCCAGCCGGCGCTCCTCGAGCAGCGCGTGCTCGCCGCCCTCGGCCCGGTAGCGCTTGAGCTCGTCCTGCAGCGCCTTGGCCTGACCGAGCGAGAGGTCGAGGACGGGCAGCCCGCCGCGGTCGCCGCGCAGCGGGTAGGGCACGCCGTCGAGGCCCGAGATCCACCCGGACTCGTTGACCTGGCCGAGGACCCAGTCCCCGTCCCGGTACGAGGCCCGCGACGCGTGCGCCGGGAAGCCGCCCTCGACGAGCCCGGGCACCGCGACGACGTCCCACTCCAGCCCCTTGGCCGCGTGGCACGTGAGGACCTGGACGGCGTCCTTGGTCGGCTCGACGACGGGCTTCTCCAGGCCGCGCTCCTCGGCGACGGCGGCCTCGATCCAGTCGATGAACCCGCCGAGCGTCGGCCGGTCCGCGCTCGAGGAGAACTGCGCCGCCACGTCGGCGAAGGCGTCGAGGTGGGCGCGCGCCGCACCCGGCGACCAGCCGGGCCGCGCGAGCACCTCGACGTCGACGCCCAGCTCGCGCTCGGCCTCGCCGACGAGGTCGGGCAGCGGCATGCCGGCGTGCCGCCGCAGCCGCGCCACCATCCCGGCAAGACGGTGCAGCCGGGCCAGCCCCTCCGCGGAGATGGACTGGCCGCCCTCGCCCGCCCACCCCGGCTCCGGCAGCTGGTCGAGCGCGTCGATGATCGTCACCGCGTCCTCGGGACCGGGCGTCGGCGCCCCGTCGGCGACCTCGGCCGCGGCCTGCCGACCGAGGTGGCGTGCCCACGCGCCGAGACCGTCGAGGTCGGCCGGGCCGAGCAGGCCAGGCGGTCCGGTGAGCAGACGCATCAGCCGGTCGCCGCGGGCGGGGTCCTGCACGACGGTGAGCAGCGCGATGACGTCGGCGACCTCGGCGGTGAGGAGCAGGCCGCCGAGACCGACGACCTCGTAGGGGATCCCGGCGAGCGCGAGGGCGTCGACGACGGCCGTGAACTGCGAGCGCTTGCGGCACAGGACCGCGGCGGTCCGCAGACCCCCTTCGTGCCGGGGCTTGATCCACGCGGCGATGGCCGCCGCCTCGTCGTGCGCGGTGAGCGAGCGCAACGCCTCCACCTGGCCGCGCCCCGCCCCCGGCCGAGGACGAAGGGGGGCGACCGGCACCGTGGTCGTCGCGGCCAGCTCACCGGCCACGGCGTTGGCGACCTCCAGGATGGTCTCGTCGTTGCGCCAGCTGATCGACAGGTGCTCGACGGGCGCAGGTCGCCCCTCGGTGGCGAAGTACTCGGGGAAGGTCGACAGGGTGGTCGAGCTCGCGCCGCGCCAGGCGTAGATCGACTGGTGCGGGTCGCCGACCGCCGTCACCGCAGCCGGGACCTGCCCGTCCGGTGCGAACAGCCGGCGCATGAGGACCATCTGTGCCTCGGAGGTGTCCTGGAACTCGTCGAGCAGGACGACACGGAACCGCTCCCGCTCCGCGCGACCGAGGTCGGGGAAGCGGGTCGCCAGCGCCGCCGCGAGCGCCATCTGGTCCGAGAAGTCCATGACCGAGCGCTCCCGCTTGACCTCGAGGTAGCGCTCGACGATCGGCAGGATGAGCC
This sequence comes from Janibacter sp. LM, assembly GCF_039631275.1. Classification (NCBI taxonomy): domain Bacteria; kingdom Bacillati; phylum Actinomycetota; class Actinomycetes; order Micrococcales; family Intrasporangiaceae; genus Janibacter; species Janibacter sp. LM. The sequence goes on along the minus strand of NZ_JBDIVG010000033.1, from coordinate 49,982 downwards.
GCTGCTCGCTCATCGGCGTGATGACCTGCTTGCGGTAGTCCTTGGTCAGCGCCTTGTCGCTCGCCTCGACCGCCTCGAGGTGGGCGAGGGTCCGCGCGGTGAGCGACTCGATGTCGCCGGGGGTGCGCAGGTGCTCGGCGAGCTCACCGGCGAGCGACACGACGGCGCTGGTCACCGTCGACTCGACCTTGTCGAGGTCCTCCATCGGCCCGTCCCAGGCCATGACGACCTCGTGGGCGAGCTGCCAGGTGGCCGCTTCGGAGAGCATCCGCGAGTCCTTCTCGTAGCCCAGGCGCAGCGCGCCCTCGCGCACGAGCCGACCCGCGTACGCATGGTACGTCGAGACGGTGGGCGTGCCGCCGAGCCCGTCGGCGTCGGCGTCCTGCGCCGGGCTCCAGAGGCCGACCCGCTCGAGCGTCGCGAGCCGTCGCGCGACCCGCTCCGCGAGCTCCCCGGCTGCCTTGCGGGTGAAGGTCAGACCGAGCACCTGCTCGGGCGTCACGAGGTCGTTGGCGACGAGCCAGACCACGCGGGCGGTCATCGTCTCGGTCTTGCCGGACCCGGCGCCGGCGACGACGAGCAACGGGGCGAGCGGCGCCTCGATGATCCGGCGCTGCTCGTCGGTCGGCGGGTGCTCCTGACCGAGCGCACGGGCGAGGTCGACGGCGGAGATCTTCGGCGGTGGCGTCATCGCAGCCGCCCCCCTTCCTCGTGGGCCGGGCAGGAGGAGCGGACCGGGCAGATCCGGCACTGCTTCTCGCTCGGCGTCGCGACGAAGGTGGCCGCGGCCATTCCCTCCGCGGTGTCGGTGACGAGGTCGTGGAAGCGGCGCGGCTCCGCCGACCCCGTGATGGCGTCCTGCTGCTGCACGGCCTTGCCCGAGGAGTGCCCGCGACCGAGCTGGACGAGCGCAGCCCCGGCCACCTCGCTGCCGTGCTGCCCGAAGCCGCCCTCGGCCACGGCGACCTGGTAGGCCCCGAGCTGTGGGTGCTCGGCGACCTCCGCCGCCGTCGGCGCAGAGCTGCCGGTCTTGTAGTCGATGACGCGCAGGCGCCCGTCGGCATCGGCCTCGAGCCGGTCGACGCTGCCGCTCAGCACGGCCCGACCGAGCTCCACGCGGAAGCGCTCCTCCGTCGCCACCGGCCGCCACCCCTCGGCGGCGGAGCGCCGGTGGTACTCGGCCAACCAGTGGATCATCTGCTGCGCGCGCTCGTACTTCTGCTCGGTGACCCACCCCGGAGCCATGCCCAGCTGGGGCCACCGACGCTCGAGCTCCGCGCGGAAGGCCTCCTCGCCCGCGTCGCCGAGCTCGTGGGCGATGTCGTGGACGAGGGTGCCCACCTCCATCGAGGTGCTGCTCGGCCCTTGCCCACCGGCCGACTGCAGCAGCCACCGCAGGCCGCACTCGGAGAACTGGGCGACCTTGGACGGGCTCACGCCGACCGGCACGCCCTCCGCCCGCACGGGGCGGGCGTCGGTGAGGTCGCGCAGCGCCCACCACGAGGACGGGTCCGCGCCGGGGACACCCGCCGCCGCGAGGTAGGAGAGCCGGGCGACGGCACGGGCCACCTCCTCGGGCGAGCGCGGGTGGCCCTCGGTGCCCACGAGCTGCTGGCGCAGCCGGGCGACCAGACCGGTGAGGTCGAGCGGCGGGGGCACGTCGGTCGGCTCACGACGACGTCCGTCGTCGGGCAGGGGGTCGACGAGGTCGAGGTAGACCGAGGGCTGCTCGTCCTCGGCGGCCACGGCGGTGACGAGCACCCGTTCGCTCGCCCGCGTGAGGGCGACGTGGAAGAGCCGCGTCTCGTCGTGCCGCACCGCGGCGGCCGCCCCGGCTCCGGCGCGGTCGCGCCCGGTGACGACGTCGACGAGGCGCTCCGAGCCGAGCAGGGAGCCGCGCAGGCGCAGGTCGGGCCACACGCCCTCCTGGACGCCGGCGAGGACGACGGTGTGCCACTGGTTGCCGGCCGCCGTCTGCGGGGTGACGAGCGCGACCGCGTCCGGGTCGGGGCTGCGCGCGGCGAGCGAGTCCGCCGCGACCGACCGACCGGCCACGGCGTCGAGGAAGGCGTCCGGGCCGGAGGCCGGCAGGGCGTCCTGGTGCGCGGCTGCCGCGTCGAAGAGCGCCACGACCGCGTCGAGCGAGCGGTCGGCGCGCGCGCCCGCGGGTCCCCCGCCGAGCGCGGTGGCGCGCCAGGGCTCGGCGAGGCCGGTGGCCTGCCACAGCTGCCACAGGACGGACTCGGCGGTCACCCCCTTCGCCCACCCGCGGCCGTCATCGGAGGTCGGCGCCGCGGCCCGCCCGGCCGCGAGGACGGTGGCGAGCCGCAGGAGCGGAGCCGCATCCTCACCGAGGTGGGCCAACCGTTCGGGGTCGAGGACCAGCTCCCCGAGCAGCTCGTCGCTCGTGCGGGTGCCCTCGACAGCGAGCTCCTCCCGCCGCAGCACGCGACGCAGTCGACGGATGGCGACGGTGTCCGCGGCGACGAGCGGGCTGGCGAGCAGGTCGACGACGTCGGTCGCCGGGAGCGCGTCGAGGCGCCCCCGGGCGAGGTCGACGACGAGGGAGAGCAGGTGGAGCAGCGGGCGTGCCGCTGGCTCGTCGCGCACCGGCACCCGGTGCGCGTCGGCCAGGACCGGCACCCCGCGGGCGGCGAGCACCCGGCGCAGCGTCGCCTGGCGCGCGGAGCCGCGCACGACGACCGCCAGCTCGGACCACGGCACGCCGTGGAGCAGGTGGGCCCGGCGCAGCTCGTGGGCGATGAAGGCCGCCTCCTGCGCGCTGGAGTGGAGCACGTGGGCCTCGACGCTGCCGCCGGGCCGGGCAGCGGCCGCTGCGCGCTGCCGGCCTCCGCCGAGCGCCGCGATCTTGGGCGTGACGCGGGCCGCGGCCGCGTGCACCGCCTCGGGCATCCGGTACCCCCGGCGCAGGACGAGGTCGATGACCGTCCGCCCGCCCCAATCGCCGACGAGGTGGTGCGGGTCGGCGCCGCGGAAGCCCTGCACGGTCGCGTCCGGGTCACCGACGAGGACGAGGTCGACGCCGTCCCCGGTGAGCACCCGCAGCAGTCGAGCCGCAGGCGCGGTGAGCTCGTGGGCGTCGTCGACGACGACGAGCCGCAGGCCCGAGCGCACCCGTTCGCGCGCCTCCGGGTCGTCCTCGAGGAGCTCGGCAGACGCGGTGAGCACCCAGGCCGGGTCGAAGGCGCCCGGCCTGGACAGCGCCGTGACCTCGTCGTACTCCCGGGCGACCTGCGCGGCGGCGACCCACTCGGGGCGGTCGTGCTCGACGCCGAGCCGCGCGAGGTCGTGCGGGGAGACGCCGTGCTCGATCGCGCGCATGAGCAGGTCGCGCAGCTCCTCGCGGAACCCGCGCGTCGTAAGTGCCTCGGCGAGGTCCTCCGGCCACCGTGGACCGGCGCCGGACTCGCGGTGCCCGTCGAGCAGCTCGCCGAGCACGAGGTCCTGGTCCGCGCCGGAGAGGAGCCGCGGCGTCGGGGCACCGGCGAGGACCGCGTGCTGGCGCAGCACCGCGAAGCCGAGCGACTGCATCGTGCGCGCCATCGGCTCGGTCGTCGCCCCGGAGAGGCCCGCCGTCACGGCGTCACGGGCCTCGGCCGCGGCCAGCCGGGTCGCGGCGACGAGGAGGACCTCGTCGGGGGCGCAATCCCCCTGCGCGACCCGGTCGAGCACGGCGGCGACGGCGACGCTCGTCTTGCCCGTCCCGGGCGCACCGAGGACCCGCACGACGTCACCGCGCGCGCCGACCGCGGACGTCTGGTCGGCGTCGAGCGACGGGGCGACGGCACCGCCCTTCGTCGTCGGCGGTCGCAGGTGCACGGTGGGGAGCTGCTCGGTCACGCCCCCATCCCACCACCCCGGGCCGACAACGACCGGTGGCGCATCCGGGGCCGGGGTCGGCACTACCCGCAGGTAGGCTGGTGAGCCCCGCCACGTGGCGGTCATCGACACCCGGAGGACCCATGAGCTCCCACGCGCCCGGCACGCGAGTGCAGCGCATGCCCCGAGCGCAGCGCCGTGCCCAGCTGCTCGAGGCCGCGCTCACCGTCTTCGTCTCGCGGGGCTACCACGCGGCTGCGATGGAGGACATCGCCGACCAGGCGGGCGTCTCCAAGCCGGTGCTCTACCAGCACTTCCCCGGCAAGCTCGAGCTCTACCTGGCCCTCCTCGACGTCCAGTGCGACACGCTCGAGGCGCTGGTGCTCGAGGCCCTGGGCTCCAGCACCGACCACGAGGAGCGCGTCTACGCGACCGTCGCCGCCTTCTTCAGCTTCGTCGCCGACCAGGGCGGCGCCTTCCGCCTCATCTACGAGTCGGACCTGACCAACGAGCCCCAGGTGCGGCACCGCATCGACGCCCTCGAGGCCCAGCTCGGCGAGGCGATCGCCGAGCGCATCACCGAGGACACCCCGCTGCCGCAGGAGCTCGCCGAGATGCTCGGTCTGGCGATGGCCGGTGCCGCGCAGGTCATGGCCCGCACGTGGCTGGCGCACGGCAGCCAGTTCCCGAGGGAGGTCGCCCAGCAGGCCGCGGGCCACCTCGCGTGGCGCGGCATGGGGTCCTTCCCGATCAACCGCATGGGCGACCCCGACAGGGCCGCTGACACCCCCGGGTGACACGATGTCACCGTCATCCCCCGACACCGAAGGAGTGACCGTGGAGGTCAAGATCGGCATCCAGAACGTGGCCCGTGAGGTCGTCATCGAGGCCGAGGGCTCCGAGACCGAGATCGAGACCGCCGTGCGCGCCGCGCTCGACGGCGGACCGCTCGTGCTCACCGACGACAAGGGCCGTCGCGTCATGGTCCCCGCCGGTGCCCTCGGGTACGTCGACGTCGGTGAGCCCACCCGTGGCCGGGTCGGTTTCGGGGCCTGATTGTCACGCGGTGAGCATCCACCGCAGCGAGATCGTCACTTCCTGACAGTCGCCCCAGCAGCCTCAGGAGTCTATGTTGGTCACGGAGAGCCCACACAGGGCTACCTGAGCGCGCCCGCTCACCCCTGTCGGGCGCAAGAAGGAGCTGATCAGCATGTTGTGGACCATCATCGTCACGATCATCGTCGGTGCCATCATCGGCGCCTTGGCCCGTCTCGTCCTGCCGGGCCGGCAGAACATCTCCACCCTCGTCACCGTGATCCTCGGCATCGTGGGTGCCCTGATCGGCTCGTGGGCCTACACCGCGCTGTCGGGCAACGACAACACGAGTGGCATCGACTGGATCGCGTTCATCCTCGGCATCATCGCCGCCGCGATCCTGATCGTCATCTACGGCATGCTCGTCGGCCGCAAGCAGGTCTGACGCGCCGTCCTGAGGAGGTTGCTCGGCAACCGTCTCGAAGGACGCCGGCACCGAAGGGGCCCCGCCATCTAGGCGGGGCCCCTTCGCGTGCTCCGGGCGCGCGCCTCAGGACGCGAGGCCGAGCCGCCCCATGCGCAGCTGGTGGCGGTCGGTGAGCCGCTGCATCAGGCGCCCGACCTCCTCGAGGGAGGCGCCCGGGCGATCGGGGCCCAGACCGAGCACGAGGTCGCTGAGCGACTCGTGCTGGGCGGCGACGACCTGCCCCTGGGTGAGTGCCTCGCCGACGAGACGGCGCCCCCACAGCGCGAGCGGCCCGCCCCGCCTCGGGTCCTGCGCGATGCCGCGGCGCACGGCCGAGACGATGACGTCGACGTCCCGGTGGCTGCCGCCCGCCTGCTCGACGATCGCGCGCGACGTCGGGTCGACGTAGCGGGCCACCTCGAGGAAGAAGTCCGAGGCGATCCCGTCACCGATGTAGGCCTTGACCAGGCCCTCGAGCAGGTCCCGCGGGCGGGTGCGCTCGTGGTAGGCGTCGAAGGCCTCGCGGAAGGGCTCCATCGCCGCGATCGGGTCGCCGCCGAGCGCGACGATGTGGTCGCTGAGCAGCTCGTGGTTGCGGAACTCCTTGACCGCGATGCCGGCCAGCGCACGCTTGAGGGCGAGGTCGTCGGCCATCTCGGAGTCGGCGGCGATGCGGGTGAAACCGGAGATCGCGCCGTAGGCGATCACGCCGAGGAGGTCGATCGTCCCCGCCCCCTCACGGTGCGACGGCGCGGCGGAGGAGGAAGGGAGGACCGGCTCGCTCATCCGGCCAGCCTAGTGCGCGGCCGGGTGCTTTTCGGCTCCGCGGCCCACCGGCGGGTAGCATGATCGGGACCAGCGGTGCCCGGTCGGCATCCACCTCTTGCCCGGACGAGACGTCCGGCGCGGTCGCCCCCTTCGTGGCGGATCGCACTGAAGACCTCCGATCGGCCCGTGCCACCTGAGCGGCGCATCTCGCCGTCCCACGCTGATCGAGAGACCCCATGTCCGAGACCACCACGCCCGAGGACGTCCAGGCGACGCCCGACATCGAGGGCACGGCCCCCGAGGCCGCGCAGCAGACCTTCGGCGACTTCGACGTCCACCCCGACATCGTCGCCTCGCTGGCCGACGCGGGGATCATCCACCCCTTCCCGATCCAGGCGATGACCCTCCCGGTCGCGCTCGGCGGGCACGACATCATCGGTCAGGCCAAGACGGGTACCGGCAAGACGCTCGGCTTCGGCGTCCCGATGCTCGACCGCGTCGACACCGAGACCGACGACCCCCGCCCGCAGGCCCTGGCGGTCGCGCCGACCCGTGAGCTCGCCAGCCAGGTCGCCGCCGACCTCGAGCGCGCCGGCAAGCGCCGCGGCATCAAGGTCCTCACCGTCTACGGCGGCCGCGCGTACGAGCCGCAGATCGAGGCGCTCAAGAAGGGTGTCCACGTCGTCGTCGGCACCCCCGGTCGCCTCATCGACCTGGCCCAGCAGAAGCACCTCGACCTGTCCAACACCAAGACGGTCGTGCTCGACGAGGCCGACGAGATGCTCGACCTCGGCTTCCTGCCCGACGTCGAGAAGATCATGGCGATGACCTCGCCGGCCCGGCACACGATGCTCTTCTCCGCGACGATGCCCGGCGCGATCGTCGCGCTCGCCCGCCGCTACATGACCCAGCCGACGCACATCCGCGCGATGAGCGAGGACGGCGAGGCCGACAGCCACACCGTCAAGGCGACCGAGCAGTTCGTCTACCGCGCGCACGCGATGGACAAGGTCGAGATGATCGCCCGCATCCTGCAGGCGAGGGACCGCGGCCTGACGATCATCTTCTCCCGCACCAAGCGCACCGCCGCCAAGGTCGCCGACGAGCTCACCGACCGCGGTTTCGCGGCCGCCTCGATCCACGGTGACCTCGGGCAGGGTGCCCGCGAGCAGGCGCTGCGCGCCTTCCGCAACGGCAAGGTCGACGTCCTCGTCGCCACCGACGTCGCCGCCCGCGGCATCGACGTCACCGACGTCACCCACGTCATCAACTACCAGTGCCCCGACGACGAGAAGACCTACGTCCACCGCATCGGCCGCACCGGCCGCGCCGGCAACACCGGCATCGCAGTGACCTTCGTCGACTGGGACGACGAGACCAAGTGGGCGGTCATCAACCGCCAGCTCGACCTCGGCATCCCCGAGGCCGTCGAGACCTACTCCTCGAGCCCGCACCTCTTCAGCGACCTCGACATCCCCGAGGGCACCAAGGGCCGCCTGCCGCGCGCCCAGCGCACCCGAGAGGGCCTGGACGCGGAGCGCATCGAGGACCTCGGCGAGACCGGCAAGTCCGGCGGGCGCCGCTCCGGTGGCGGTCGCGGTGGCTCTGGCGGTGGCCGCAGCGGCTCCCGTGACGGCTCCCGTGACGGCGGCCGCAGCGAGGCCAAGGCCGACGGCGAGGGCGGTCCGCGCCGTCGCCGCAACCGTCGTCGCACGCACGGCGGCCAGTCGGGCCAGGCCCAGGACGCAGGCTGATGGCGAAGGGGGACGGCCTCCCGTCCCCCTTCGCCCCGGCGAACTAGGCTGCCCGGGTGCGTGACCCCAAGACACTCGCCCGAGGCGCCGCCCGCCGTGCCTACTCGACCCTGCAGCGCCTGCGGCCCCGGCCGACGGCGTCCGACGGGTCGAGCGCCGCTGACGTCACGGCGCGCGTCGCGACGCTGACCGAGGCCCGCGACCACGCGGCGGCCGTCGAGCTCGTCCGCAGCGAGCTGCCGGCACTCGGCACGGACCCCGCCTTCCTCGACCAGGCCCGCCGCAGTGCCTCGCGCGCCGGCGAGCCGAGCCTGCAGCAGACGATCACGCGGCAGCAGCTCGCGGTGACCCCGCGCTTCGCGGGGCCGGCGCGCACCCGGCTCGAGGCCGCCCTGGCCCAGGTGACCGGTCGCCTCCGGGAGACCGACCCCGACTGGTCACCGCACCTCGACCCCACCGCCGTGCGCGCCGCGCGCACCGTGCAGGAGCGCGAAGGGAGGGAACCCTCCCTCCGCGTCGCCCACCTGCTGAAGATCGCTCTGCCCCACCGGCAGTCGGGGTACTCCGTGCGTACCCGGTACAACCTCGCCGCGCAGGTCGCGTCCGGGGTCGAGCCGGTGGCGATCACCGCGCTCGACTTCCCCGGCGACGCCGGCACGCCCGCGGCCGAGGAGGTCCACGGGATCCGGCACCGCCACCTGCTGCGGGCCGACGTCCCGGGCGCGGAGACCGTCGACGCCCACCTCGAGGCCTACGCGGCACACCTGCTGCCGGTCGTCGCCGAGGAGGCCCCCGACCTGCTGCACGTGCACTCCGGCTCGCGCGGCTACGACGCGGCCCTCGTCGGCGGGGCCGTCGCCGACGCGCTCGACATCCCCTGGGTCTACGAGGTGCGCGGGTTCTTCGAGGCGATCTGGAGCCAAGATCTCGACCGGGCGGAGTCGGCCGAGACCTACCGTCGCCGGCGCGACACCGACACCCGCTGCATGGCAGCGGCCGACGCGGTCATCACGCTCAGCGAGTCGATGCGCTCGGACATCGTCGGCCGCGGGATCCCCGCCGAGCGGGTGCACGTCGTGCCCAACGGCGTCGACGCGAGCGCCTTCGCCCCCCGGCCGCGTCGTGACGACCTCGTCGAGCAGTACGGCCTCGCAGGGCGGTTCGTCTTCGGCTACGTCTCCAACCTCGACCACTACCGAGAGGGGCAGGAGCTGCTCGTCGACGCCGCCGTCGCGCTGCGCGAGCGGGGCGTCGACGCGGTCGCGCTCATCGTCGGCGACGGCACCCGCCGGGCCGAGATCGAGGCGCACGCCGCGGCGGTCGGCGCGGGCGACGCGGTCGTCCTCACCGGCCGCGTCCCCCACGAGGAGGTCCTCGACCACTACGCCCTCGTCGACGTCTTCGTCGTCCCCCGCGTGGACGAGCGGGCGGCGCGGCTGGTCACGCCGCTCAAGCCCTTCGAGGCCATGGCCGCCGGCCTGCCGGTGCTCGTGTCCGACCTGCCGGCCCTGACCGAGATCACCGGTGACGGCGAGCGCGGCGAGTCCTTCGCCGTCGGGGACGCCGAGGCGCTCACCGAGGCCCTCGTGCGCCTGGCCGGGGACCCGGCGCGCCGGGCCGAGCTGGCCGCGGCCGGGCGGGCCTGGGTCGAGACCGAGCGCTCCTGGGAGGCCAACGGCGCCCGCTACCGCGAGATCTACGAGCAGGTGCTGGGCTCCCACCGGGGCTGAGCCCGCCGAGACTCGGGCGATGGCGCCTATCGAGCCCCTGTTGGAGCCATCACCCGAGTGTCGCGGGCGGGCTCAGACGTCGACGTGCTCGCGCGGGTCGCCGTAGAAGACGACTGTGCTCGACTTGTTCATGAAGGACGCGTCCTCGACCGTCCACGTGTGCGCGTGCCGATCGGTGCCGCGAATGCTGACATAGCCGAAGCGGTCCGAGGAGTAGGTCCGCACGCCGGCGGCCTGTGCCCGGTCGAGCAGGTCGGTGTCGACCGCCCGTGGCAGGTCCGAGAAGCGCAGGTCGCGGGCCACGTCGCCGCGCATGAGGATCGACCCGCCCTGGACCAGCCGCTCGAAGCGGTGCTCGCTCGCCGGGAACCGCAGGATCACCGCACCCGTGCTGCGCAGCCACGTGTAGTGCGCCCACTTGCCCGCGATCCCCGCGCCGGAGTACTCGAGCGCGTCGACGAGGTCGACCAGGTAGTGCCGGCCGTAGAAGTTGTCGTCGTCGATCTTGGCGACGTGGGCACCGTCGGAGGCGTCGATGCCGAGGTTGAGGCAGGCGCCGAGGGTGAGCGAGGCATCCGCGGCCACGACCGTCATCTCGTCGATCCCCTTGTCGCGGAAGCGTGCGCGCACCTCGGCCTCGTCGACGTCGAGCCCGTGCAGGACGAGGACGACCTGGACCTCGCCGGAGTGCAGGAGCGACTGGCGGGCCATGTTGTCGGCGACGGTGCCGAGTTCGTGGGCGCGGTTGGTCGAGATCACGGCGCTCACGCTGCGGTCGAAGGGGGTCCCCCGCACCCCGCGCAGGGGGCGAGGCCGCCCGAGCAGGGCCTCCAGGTCGGCAGCGCGGTGGACGAAGCCGTGCGCGGCCCGCACCTCGCGACCGGCCCGCAGGCCGGCCCGGTCGACGAGCTCGTCCTGCCACAGGTGGGCGCGGGCGTGCAGGGCCAGCTGGGTGTCGTCCTCGACGCGGGCGGTCTCGGCCGCCACGGCGTCCGGCAACCGGTCGAGCACCGCGGGGGTCGCGATGGGGGCGGTGCCCGCGGCTGCGGCCTCGAGCACCTGCCACGGCGTCGCGGGACGGTCGGCGACGAAGGCCGCCGCCCGGTACCGGCCGAGCACCGGACGGTCCCCGGGGATCTCGGTGGCGGCGTCGTCCCCGCCGAGCAGGTCGAGCCGCTGCGGCTGCACCGGGGCCAGCCGCCCCCGGTCGTAGCCGGCGTCGCCGACCAGCGCGACGACCTGCTCGCGACGTCGGGTCGCGCCGACGGCTGCCGGCGAGTGGATGCGCGTGGCGGCGGCGGGCGGCAGGAGGTGGACCTCGCGACCGAGCCGGGCCGCCCAGTCCGGGAGGCTCCCTTCGTCGTCCACGCAGACGTGCACGGGGACGGTGGCACCGGCGACGAGCCGCTCGACCGCGTCGGCCGCGACCCGCGCGCTCCCGGTGACCCACACGAGCACCGGGACGGTGGCCGCGAGGACGGCGGCGCGCTGCCCGGCGAAGGGGGCCTCGAGGGTCACCGCCGACCGCGCGTCCACCTCGACGAGCACGGCGTCGGGGTCGACGGCGGTGAGGGTCCACTCGTCCGCGAGGCCCGCACGCACCCGCTCGGAGGCGTGCACGTCGACGCGCAGGGTGGCCCGGCTCGGTGCCGTCCCGGCAGCAGGGGCGTTGACCCGGGACAGGCGCCGGACCGCCTCGCGACGGGCCCGCGGCCCGGCCGTGGCGTCCCGGACGGCGGCGCGCACAGCCTTGGCGGAGCCGCCGAGCGCGCTCATCGCCGCTCCCGCAGCAGGTGGTGCACCCGGGCCTCGCCCGCGTGCTCGGGCAGCCACGTCGCCGCGCCCTCCGGCACACCCCACGTCGCGAGCTCGGTCTCGACGGCCACCCGGGTCCACGCCGGGTCCACGCGGTGCGTCCGCGTGCCGACGGGCTCGGTGACGACCACGTCACCGGTCACGACGTCGGGCGCCGGGCGCCCCACGGACAGCGACTCGGCGCGGCGCACCCAGGTCACCGCCGCCTCGACGCGCTCCTCGGGGTGCACCTGCAGCACGTCGTCGCACGTGTCGAGCAGCCGGCGGACCGGGGCGAGCAGCGGCTTGCGGTACAGGCGCAGGCGCGCCGGGTTCTCGCGGTGCAGCAGGGCGATCCGCACGTCGAGCTCGCGCAGGCGCTCGATCGCGCCCACGAGGTCGCCGGCGTCGGCCATCGGGTCCGCCGCGTCGTCGACGACGAGGACGTCGAAGGGGGCGTGGGGCCTCGTCGACACCCACACGTGGGGCGCCGCGAAGGGACGCCCCTCGGCGCGCTCCCGCGCCGGGTCGGACTCGCCGTGCCGGGTCGCCCAGTCGAGGTCGGTGAGGGGCCTGCCGCGCTCGCGCTCCACCGCGAGGCGGCGGTGCCAGACCTTGTAGGCCGAGCGGTAGGCCATGCGTGCGCCGACCCCCCACCCGACGCCGAAGTCGCTGCGGGACAAGGACCCTGCACGCAGCCTGGTCAGCTGCAGCGGGGGCTCGACGAGGAGCGGCTCGATACCGGTCACGGCGGCGATGCGCGCGTCGTACTCGCTGTCGGCGCTCTTGCGCACGTCGTCGAAGGAGCCGACCCGGTCGATCGTCGCACGCGGCAGGACGAGCCCCGAGGCGTTGAGCCGCGTCGACGGGTAGCCGAGCCACACGAGCGTCAGGTCGTCGCTCGGCCGGATGGTCATGCCGTGCGTCGCGGGCAGGTCCGGGTCGGCGAGCAGCGGCGTCACCTGGCGCTCGATGCGCTCGGGGTGGCTCCAGTCGTCGGCGTCGAGGAAGGCGAGGTACTCCCCCTTCGCCTCCCGGATGCCGAGGTTGCGGGCACGGTAGGCGCCACCGTTGCGCTCGCGGGTGATGATGCGCGACGTCGGGTGCAGGCCGGCGATGCGGGCGATCTCGGCCGTGTGCTCGGGGCCGGAGGCGTCGTCGACGACGACGACGTCGAGGTGCGGCCAGGTCTGGTCGCGCAGGGCGCGGATCGCGGTCGCGAGCCACGGGCCCGGCCGGTGCGCCGTGACGATGACGCTGACGGTCGGCAGCTCGTCCTCGGTGACCGTGCGGCCCACCGCTGCCGAGACCCGCTGTGCGACACCGGCCCTCAGCGTCGCGAGCTCGTCCGGGTCGGCCCCGACACGGTCGTAGGCAGGAGCGCCGCCGGGGAACTGCGCGGCCGTCTCCTCGCCGATGACCGCAGCGAGCTCGGCCTGGCCCAGCAGGCGCGGCACGAGCGCACCGGCGTCCCGCCAGCGGCGGGTGAGCAGGCGCCACCACGCGGCCTCGTCGCCGGTGATCGACGGGTGCGCGAGGTCGGTCTCGAGGTCCAGCCGCTCGTCCTCGGAGAGCTGGGTGAGCAGCGGCAGGTGGGCGCGCAGCACGTCGGCCCCCTCACCGGCAGCGTTCTGGCGCAGCAGGAGGGTGTGGGCGTGCAGGAGCGCCTGGCGGGTCGTGAGGCTCGCAGCGTGCCCCTGCTCGATCAGCTCGCGGAGGATCGCCGAGCCCTCCCGCACGAGCTCCTCGTCCCCGCTCGTCGTCAGCAGCTCCGCGTAGCCTGCACGCCAGGTCGGCGCTCCGGTCCGCTCCGCGAGGGTCCGTGCGACCTCACGCAGCAGGGTCGAGCGGGTGCGCAGCCCGGTGGCGACGAGGTCGTCGACGCCGATCTGCTCGGCGCCGCGGGCGTAGCCGGCGACGAGCGGGTCGAGCCCGCGCAGCGGGGTCGGTCGGACGCGTGCGCGAAGGGGGTCGATCACCCGCCGGCGGGCGGCGGGGTCCCCGGTGAGGACGGCGCGGAGGCCACCGACGGCGAGGCTACGGGCGCGTTGCAGGGTGGGCACGGGCGGCTCAGATCGCGGCGAGGATCGCTTCGGTGACCTCGCGGTAGGCGGCGGCGCCCTTGCTGCTGCGCGCAGTGTCGAGGATGGACCGACCGGCGGCGGGGGCTTCGGCGAAACGGACGGTGCGCGGGATCGGCGGCGACAGGACCGGCAGCTTGTACCGCGTCCCGAGGTCGTCGAGGACCTCGCGGGCGTGGTTGGAGCGCCCGTCGTACATCGTCGGCAGGATCCCGATGGTCTTGAGCTTCTTGTTGAGCAGCTTCTTGACGTCCTTGACGGTATCGAGCAGCTGGCCGACGCCGCGGTGGCTGAGCATCTCGGCCTGCATGGGGATGATCAGGCCGGTCGCGGCGGTCAGCGCCGAGAGGGTGAGGACACCCAGGCTCGGGCTGCAGTCGAGCAGGATGACGTCGTAGTCCCCGCGCACGTCCTCGAGCACGGACTGGAGGACGAACTCGCGCCCGGGGCGGGTCAGCAGCTGGGCCTCGGAGCCGGCGAGCTCGATCGTCGAGGGCAGCAGGTCGATGCCCTCCCCCGCCTCGAGGATCGCGTCGCCGATCTCGGCCTGGCCGAGGACGACCTCGTTGACGGACAGCTCCACGGCGTCCGGATCGACCCCGAGGCTGAAGGTCAGGCTCGCCTGCGGGTCGAGGTCGACGAGCAGGACCCGCTGACCGAGCTCGGCCATCGCGGCACCGATGGACGCGACCGACGTCGTCTTGGCGACGCCGCCCTTCTGGTTCGCGACAGCGATGATGGCTGCCTTCTTCGCCCGTGCCACGTGTGACGCCTTTCGATGGGAGTCGATGCCGCGCTCATCCTCTCACCCGGGCTCCGCCGCGGCGCCACCGCGACGCGCCAATGGGGCCTCAGACGGCCTGCACCGAGCCGATCCGTCCCTCCCGGAAGGCCTCGACGAAGAGGGCGTGGTCGGAGCGCACCCGCGCCGCGTAGTCGATGCCGAAGTCCACGAGGTCCCGGACCAGATCCTCCTCGCGGCCCTCGATGACCCGGGCTATCGCCTCCTCCGTCTGGAAGTCGACGACGGTGTGGTCGCTGTCGGCGTCCGAGACGCAGTGGATCTTGGCCGTGGCCCGGCCGAGGTCGGCGACGACCATCGCGATGTCGTCGGGCTCGTGCAGGTCGGACCAGGACAGGTCGAGCTCGTAGGGCGAGACCTCGTCGACGACGTAGCCCACACCCCGCACGCTCGTGAACCCCAGGAGCGGGTCGGCGTGGACCTGCAGCGCCCGCTGGCTGACCACGGTGCGTTCACCCTCGTGGGCGAAGAGGTCACGCATGCGCGGCTCGTCGACCACGTCGGCCAGCGCCGGGTGGTTGGCCTGCTTCATCGACAGGACGATGTCGTTCTCGTGGGCCTCGTTGAACCCCTCGATCAGCACGCTGTAGGCGGGCAGACCCGCGCTGCCGATGCCGAACCCGGAGCGGCCCACGACGTCCTTGACGGCGTAGAAGTTCTCCCGCTCCATCCTCTTGGCCTCGGGGATGGTGCCGAGGTAGCCCGCGAAGGCCTCGAGGACCAGCTCGCGCTCGTCCTCCTCGAGGCGGCGCACGCCGGGCCCGTCGAGGAACCGCCGGCCGGCGTCGTGCACCTCGGTCATCGAGTCGAGCATCCCGACGCGGCTGCTGCGGCGGGCCAGCTGCAGGGTGGCGTGGATCGCGCCCTGCGTGTTGCCCAGCCGCAGGGCGAACTCGGAGTCGTCGCTCTTGCCGACGAACTGGTGGACGCGCTCGATGTAGCTGGTGAGGTAGGTGGTGGCCAGGTCACGCACCGCCTGCTCGGGCAGCGCCTTGCGCCACCCCATGACGGCCAGCCCGGCGACGAAGCGGCGCAGGTCCCAGGTGAAGGGGCCGATGTAGGCCTCGTCGAAGTCGTTGACGTCGAAGACCAGCTCGCCGTGAGAGTTGATGTACGTCCCGAAGTTCTCGACGTGCAGGTCACCGTGGATCCACACCCGTCCGGTCCGCTCGTCGGCCCAGGGCTCCTCCGTGCCGGCGAGGTCGCGGTGGAAGAGGCAGGCGGTCCCCCGGTAGAAGGCGAAGGGGTGGTCGGCCATCTTGCGGAACTTCACCCGGAACGCGGCGGGAGAGGCCTCCATGAGGTCGGCGAAGGCCGCCTCGAGGGTGTCGATGACGAGCTGCTGACGCTGCTGATCGGTCATGCCGCGACGCTATGCCCTCCTGCTGGGGATCTGCTGCCTCAGGCGAGGACGGGGACGGTGCCGGAGGACGCCGCCACGATGCGCTCGAGGGACTCGGGCGCGGTGGTGTTCTCCCCCAGGCGGTTGTCCTTGCCGTCACCGTGGAAGTCGCTGCTCCCCGTGACGACGAGCTCGTGGCGCCGGGCGAGCTCGTGCGCGAGCGCCCGACCGGCGTCGTCGTGGTCGCGGTGGTCGGCCTCGATGCCCACGAGCCCGGCCGCGGCCAGCCCGGCGACGTCGTCGGCGTCGAGCGAGCGCTGCCGCTTGGTGGCGAAGGGGTGCGCCACCACGGGCACCCCACCGGCGGCCAGGACCAGCCGCACGGCCTCGGCGGTCTCGACGGCGTAGTGCGGCTCGTAGTAGACCGAGCCGTTGTGCAGCCAACGGGTGAAGACCTCGTTGCGGTCGGCCGCGACCCCGTTGGCGACGAGCGCGTCGGCCAGGTGCGGTCGCCCGAGCGCCGCGCCCGGCTCGACCTGCTCGAGGACGTCCTCCCAGGTGACGCCGAAGCCGTCGTCGGCCATGTGCTCGACGATCCGCCGCAGCCGCGGCACGCGGTCCTCGCGCATCCGGCGCATCTCCTCGGACAAGGGCTCGTCGGCCGGGTCGAAGAGGTACGCGAGCAGGTGCACGGACTTGCCCCGGTGCCGGGTCGAGAGCTCGGCCCCGCGCACCAGCGCGACCCCGTGGCGAGCGGCGGCAGCAGCCGCCTCGTCCCACCCGGCGGTGGTGTCGTGGTCGGTGATGGCGAGGGTCGTCAGACCCGCCTCTGCAGCCTGCGCGAGCAGGTCGGCGGGCGCGTCGGTGCCGTCGCTGCGGGAGGAGTGCGTGTGGAGGTCGATCACGCCGTCAGCCTATGCCCGGGCACCGACACCCGGTTCGGCTGCGGCGCCGGTCGTAGACTGCTCGCAGGAGGAGCCATGGCGCAGGACGAGCTCGTGATCCGGTCGGCCACACCCCGGGACGAAGGGGGCATCGCGCGTCTCCTCGCGGGGCTCTCGCCCACGTCTGCCCGGCTGCGTTTCTCCCACGCCGTCGCACCCGACGAGATCGCCGACCTCGCGGTGCTGCGCCCGGGCACCACCTCCGTCGTCGCGCTGCGCGCGGGGGTCGTCGTCGCCGAGGCCCGGTACGAGCGGACGAGCGAGGACGAGCCGCCGGAGCTCGCGATGGCCGTGGCCGACGGCCAGCAGGGCCGCGGTCTGGGCACCCGGATGCTCGGCGCGCTGCGGGAGCGGGCGGCCGCCGACGGCCTCCTCACGCTCCGGGCCGTCGTGCGCACGGACAACCGCGGGATGCTGCGCCTGCTGCGGACGACGAGCGCGGCGATCGCCGCGCCGGTGGAGCAGGGCGAGGTCGTCTTCGACCTCGCGACCGACGACCTCATGCCCCCGTGGCCCACCGGGCGCGCCGCGCGCAAGGTGCTCATCGAGACCCGCACCCTGCTCGACA
Source organism: Janibacter sp. LM (assembly GCF_039631275.1). NCBI lineage: Bacteria > Bacillati > Actinomycetota > Actinomycetes > Micrococcales > Intrasporangiaceae > Janibacter > Janibacter sp. LM. Next base: position 32,858 of record NZ_JBDIVG010000033.1, on the reverse strand, counting down.
CCCCCGAGGTCGAGGCGCTGTGGGAGGCGGGCGTGGAGGTGCGCAAGTGCCAGGGCCCGGTCAACGACGCCGGACGCACCTGCCCGGCCCTCGAGCACGGCGAGTGCCGGCTGGCCGACACGGCCGACGCCGTGGTCAGCCTGCTGCCGCAGGACGACCCGACCTGCCGGCTCATCGCCGACGACCACGCGACCCACCGGGGCGAGGCGCTCGTGGCGCGCACCCACGCCCAGTGGCGCGAGGCCGCCCCGGGGCTCACCGAGCAGGACTGAGCGGACCGACCCCTGCGGTCAGCCGAGGCCGGGCCAGCGCGGCCTGCGCTTCTCGGCGAAGGCGCGCACTCCCTCGGCCCGGTCGGCGCTGAAGGCGGTGTCGTGCCAGCGGGCGTCCTCGAGGTCGAGGCCCTCGTCGAGGGTGAGGTCGAGCCCGCCGCGCATCGCCGCCTTCGCGTTGCGCACGCCCACCGGCGAGTGCTCGGCGATCGTGGCGGCCAGGGCGAGCGCCTCAGCGCGCGCGTCGTCGACGCACCGGTCCGCCAGGCCCAGGCGCAGCGCCTCGTGGCCGTCGACCCGGCGTGCGGTGAAGATCAGGTCCGCGGCGCGCGACCAGCCGATGCGACGGGTCAGCAGCTGCGTCCCGCCGCCACCCGGGATGACCCCGACGCCCACCTCGGGCAACGCGAAGCTCGCCCGCGGACCGGCGACGACGAGGTCGCACGCGAGCGCGATCTCGCAGCCGCCGCCGAGGGCGTGACCATCGACGGCTGCGATCGTCGGCACCGGCAGGTCGAGCAGGGCACGGTAGGCCAGGCGGTTGCCGGGGCGCTGGGCCCGCAGGTCGTCGTCGCTGAACCCGTTGCGCTCCTTCAGGTCCGCGCCGACGCAGAAGGCCTTGGGGTGGCTCGACGTCACGACGACCGCGCGCACCGAGGTGTCGTCGCGCAGCACGGCGCCGGTCGTCGTCAGCGCACCGGCCATCGCGGTGGAGACGGCGTTCATCGCCTCCGGACGGTCGAGGACGACCTCGACGACGCCGGCGTCGTGGCGGACGGTGGTGATGAGCGGTGAGTCGGTCATGGGGTCATCCAATCAGGGGTCACGGGCGGGAGATGAGCGCCGCGATCCCCTGGCCCACCCCGATGCACATCGTCGCGATCGCGTGGTCGAGGTCGTCGTCGGCCAGCGAGATCGCCGCCGAGAGCGCGATCCGCGCGCCGCTCATGCCGAGCGGGTGGCCGAGGGCGATCGCGCCGCCGTGCGGGTTGACCCGCGGGTCGTCATCGGCGATCCCGAGCTCGCGCAGGACCGCCAGGCCCTGCGACGCGAAGGCCTCGTTGAGCTCGATGACACCCACGTCCTCGAGCGCGACACCGGTGCGCGCCAGCAGGCGCTGCACGGCCGGGGCCGGACCGATGCCCATGACCCTCGGCTCGACGCCGATCGCCGTCACCGCGTCGACGCGGGCGAGCGGCGTGAGCCCGTGCTCCTCGACGGCGGCCTCCGAGGCGACGAGGAGGGCGGCGGCGCCGTCGTTGACCCCCGACGAGTTGCCGGCGGTGACGGTGCCGCCCTCGAAGAGGGGGCGCAACCCGCCGAGGGCCTCCAGCGACGTGGAGCGCGGGTGCTCGTCGGTGTCGACGAGGACCGGGTCGGCCTTGCGCCGCGGGACGCTCACCGGCGCGATCTCGCGCGCCAGCCGGCCCGAGGCGATCGCGGCCGCGGCCCGCTCCTGCGAGCGCAGCGCGAAGGCGTCCTGGTCCTCGCGGGAGATCTTGTGGTCGACCGCGACGTTCTCCGCCGTCCGCGGCATCGGGTCGGTGCCGTACATCCGCTCCATGTGCGGGTTGACGAAGCGCCAGCCGATCGTCGTGTCCTCCACCGTCATGCCGCGGGCGAAGGGGGTCTCGGCCTTGGGCAGGACGAAGGGGGCCCGGCTCATGCTCTCGACACCGCCGGCGACGACGAGGTCGGCGTCACCGGCGACGACGGCCCGGGCGGCGTAGCCCACGGCGTCGAGGCCCGAGCCGCACAACCGGTTGATCGTCGTCCCCGGCACGCTGACGGGCAGACCGGCGAGCAGCGCGGCCATGCGCGCGATGTTGCGGTTGTCCTCGCCCGCCTGGTTGGCGTTGCCGAGGACCACGTCGTCGATACGGGCGGGGTCGAGGCCCACGTGCCGGTCCAGCAGCTCGGCCACGACGTGCGCCGCGAGGTCGTCGGGGCGCACGCCCGACAGCGCGCCGCCGTAGCGTCCGATCGGCGTGCGGACCCCGTCGACGAGGTAGGCGTGCCGGGTCCGGCTCATGCCTCCCCCGCCAGCCGGGCACGGCCGGCGTCGGTGAGGACGCGGTCGGTGCCCTCGGTGGCGACGAGCTGGGGGTCGGCCTTGTAGAGGTCGGCGCGCACGGCGGGGTCGAGCCCGACCTCGCGGGCGGCCTGGTGCGCCTCGAGCTTGTTGAGCCGACCGCCGTTGTCGGCGAGCCGCTGCAGGAAGGCCCGGACCGGGTCGCCGTCGCCGGACCCCGCGGGGGTCTGCGGGTCGGGCAGCTCGACGAGCGCCTCGAGCTGGGCGATGACGCCGCGCACCGTCTCGCGCCACGACGCGGCGGTCTGGGCGAGGTCGGTCGGCGCGCCGCCGCTGCCCTGCCAGGTGCGCTTGGGGAAACGGCGCACGTACTCGCGCTCGAGCTCGAGCATGCGGGCCGTGTGATGGGCGAACTGCTCGGCGCTGCCGTGCAGGAAGACCCAGTTGCGGGTCTCGTGGGCTCGGGTGCCCTGGGCCTCGAGCTCCTCGTCGCTCAGCTCGGCGGCAGGGACACCCTGGGTTGCGTCGTTCATGATCGATCCCTTCGTGGTGTGTCGGTCGGGCGGTGCGTCAGTCGAGCCGGCGCAGCTGGTCGCGGTAGCGGGCGGAGTTGGTCAGGTACTCGCCGACCCCGAAGCGGACCCACTCGGTGGCCTCGGCGGGGACGGGTCGGGTCCGGGCCGGGACGCCGACGGCCATCGACCCGGCCGGGACGACCGTGTGCTGGGTGACGACGGCACCGGCCCCGATGACCGACCCGTCGCCGACGCTCGCGTGGTTGAGCACCACGGACCCGGAGCCGACGAGGCACCGGTCGCCGACGGTGCAGCCCTCGAGGTGGACGTTGTGCCCGACGACGCAGTCGGCGCCGATGGAGGTGGCCTGCTCCTCGATGCAGTGCACGACGGTGCCGTCCTGCACCGAGGTCCGGTCGCCGACGACGATCCGGCCGAAGTCGGCCCGCAGCACCGCGGTCGGCCACACGGAGGCCTGCTCGCCGAGCGTCACCGCGCCGATGACGACGGCGTCCGGGTGGATGAAGGCGGAGTCGGGGATGTGCGGGGTGAGCTCACCGAGCGCGTAGACCGCCACCTCACTGCACCTCCAGCCCACGGTAGAGACGAAGGGCGTTGCCCCCGAGGACCGCAGCGACGTCTGCCTCGGGCACCAGGTCCGCGACGGCGCGGGCGTTGACGTCGGCGCCGGGCACGCCGGGCCAGTCGGTCGCGAAGATCATCTTCTTGGCGAGCCGCTCCAGTCCCGCCGCGGCGTAGTACTGCGGCAGCCGCTTGGGCGGCAGCCCGGACAGCTCGATCCACACGCGGGGGTTGCTCATCGCCATGAAGGCGGCCTGCTCGTACCACCAGCCTCGACCGCCGTGGGCGAGCACGATGTCCAGCTCCGGGAAGTCCCGGGTCACGGCGAGCAGATGGCTCGGGTCCGCGTACTGGTTGGACGACCCGGCGAAGGTCGAGGTGCCGCAGTGGACGACGAGCGGCGCCCCCTCCTCGACGAGGACCTGGTAGGCGGGGTAGAGCATCGGGTCGTCGCAGGTGAAGCCGCCGTGCACGGGGTGCAGCTTCAGGCCCGCCGCACCGTGGCCGAGCTGGCGCCGCACCTCGTCGCCGATCGGGTGGTGCAGGTGCGGGTTGACATTGGCCATCGGCCGGAAGCGCGCCGGGTTGTGCTCGACGACCGGCAGCAGGTCGTCGAAGAGCTGCATCCCGGTGGCCTTGGGGCTGTACTCGCAGAAGAGGATCGCGATGTCGACCCCCTGCTCGGCGAAGAGCTCGTCGACGGCGGCGGGACGGGGTATCCCTTCGCCGTCCCAGGCCCGCTCGAGCACCCCGTCGGGGCCGAACTGGCGGGCCCAGTCGATCCACGACGACGACAGCGTCGAGAGCACGGGCAGGTGGACGTGGGCGTCCACGAGGACGTGACCGTCGAGCACGGCGCGCTCTACAGGTCGGCGACCATCGGGGTGTCGACCCCGATGGCACCGGTCTTGTGCGAGCCACCGGGGGCGCCGAGCGGCTCGTCACGGCCCGGCAGGACCTCGGTGAAGAAGCGTCGGTTGTCCTCGATGTGCTCGGCCATGTCCTCGGGCACCCGACGGTCCTGGCTGATCGCCTCGACCGGGCACACGGGCTCGCAGGCGCCGCAGTCGATGCACTCCTTGGGGTTGATGTAGAGCTTGCGCTCCCCTTCGTAGATGCAGTCGACGGGGCACTCCTCGGTGCACGAGGTGTCCATGACGTCGAGGCAGTGGCCGGCGATGACGTACGGCATGTCGATGTCCTCTCTGCGGTGTGTCAGGCGGGCTGCGGGACCGCGGGCTGGTTGTCGGTCGAGTGACCGGGGAAGAGCTGCGCGTCGGGGTCGATGTGCACGGCCGCGTTGTTGACCGCCGTGGCCACCTCGCCGAAGCCGACGGCGATGAGCCGCACCTTGCCGTCGTAGTCGGTGATGTCACCGGCGGCGAAGACGCCCGCGACGTTGGTGCGCATGGCCGGGTCGACGACGAGGTGCCGGTTGTCGTGCAGCTCGACTCCCCACTCGCGCAGCGGGCCGAGGTTCGCGGTGAACCCGAGGGCCGCGACGAGGCGGGTGCACGGGAGGGACCGGGGCTCCTCCCCCTTCGGCGTGATCGTCACCGACTGGAGCGTCCCGTCGCCGACGGTCTCGGTGACCTGGGCGTTGAGCACGACCTCGACCGGCGCGGCCTGCATCTGCTCGACCGACGCGTGGTGGGCACGGAACTGGTCCCGGCGGTGCACGAGGGTCACGCTACGCGCGATCGGGTGCAGCATGTTGGCCCAGTCGACCGCGGAGTCGCCGCCGCCGACGATGACGACGTCCTGGCCGGCGTACTCCGCCGAGCTCGGCACGAAGTACTCGAGGCCACGGCCGAGGAAGTCCTCGCCCGCGGGCAGCGTGCGCGGCGTGAAGGTGCCGATGCCGCCGGTGACGACGACCGCACCCGCGTCGATGCGGTCCCCGGTGCTCGTCGTGACGACGAGACGCTCGCGGCCGTCCTCGCCCGGCACGTGCTCGAGCTGCTGGGCCTCCTGCCCCAGCAGGTACGTCGGGGCGTACGGCGCGGCCTGCTCGACGAGGTTGGTGATGAGCTGGCGTCCGGACACGGCCGGGAAGCCGGCGATGTCGAAGATCTGCTTCTCCGGGTACATCGCGCTCACCTGCCCACCGACCTGGCTCAGGCTGTCGATGACGGCGGTGCTCAGGCCGCGGACGCCCGCGTAGTAGGCCCCGAAGAGCCCGACGGGTCCCGCGCCCACGATGAGCAGGTCGACGGTCGTGGTGGTCATGAGACGGCCTCCTTGGCCTGCAGCTCCTTGACGAGGGCACGCACCTTGAACCGCTGCATCTTGCCGGTCGCGGTCTTGGGCAGCTCGTCGACGAAGTAGACGTGACGGGGCCGCTTGAAGGGCGCCAGCCCCTCGCGGCACCAGGCGTCGAGGTCCTCCGCGCTCACCGCGGAGCGCGTGACGACCGCGGCGACCGGCTTGACGAGACCGTCGGCGTCCTCCTGGCCGACGACGGCGCACTCGAGCACGGCGTCGTGGGCGAGCAGTCGGTCCTCGACCTCGGTCGGGCTGACCCAGATGCCACCGGCCTTGAGCAGGTCGGTGGCCCGGCCCATGCACGTGTAGTAGCCGTCGGCGTCGCGCACGTAGGTGTCACCCGTGTTGACCCACTCGCCCTGGAAGACGGTGCGCGTGGCCTCCGCCCGGCGCCAGTACCCCAGCGCCGAGGAGGCGCCGCGCACGAAGAGCGTGCCCGGCTCGCCGTCCTCGACGAGCGTGCCGTCGAGGTCACGGATCTCGAGGTCGTAGCCCGGCACGGCCCGGCCGGTCGTGCCCATGCGGATCTCTCCCGGGCGGTTGGACAGGAAGATGTGCAGGCACTCGGTCGAGCCGATCCCGTCGAGGATCTCGAGACCGAAGCGCGCGAGCATCCGCTCCTGCACCCCGGGCGGCAGCGGCTCGCCCGCCGAGGCCCCGAGGCGGACACCGGCGAAGGTGTCGTCGGGGATGTCGCTGGCCAGCAGCCCGGCGTAGAAGGTCGGCACCCCGAAGAAGAGCGTCGCCCGGCCCTGCACGACCCGCTCGGCCATGCCGGTCGGGGTGGGGCGCTCGGGGTTGAGGACGGCGGTCGCCCCCACCGAGAGCGGGAAGAACATCGAGTTGCCGATGCCGTAGGCGAAGAACAGCTTGGCCACGGACAGGCAGCGGTCGTCCTCGGTGATGCCCAGGACCTGGGTCCCGTAGGTCTGCGTGACGATGCGGATGTTGTCGTGCCGGTGCATCGCGCCCTTGGGCTTGCCCGTCGTGCCGGATGTGTAGAGCCACAGGGCCCAGGCGTCCGGTCCGGCGGGCACGGGCTCGCGCCCGGCCGCGTCGGCGGCCGCCCCGCGCTCGAGCAGCTGATCGAACGAGAGCTGCTCGACGCCCTGGGCCGCAGCGGCGGCCTCGCCGGGGTCGCCGTCCCAGATGACCTGGCGCAGCTCCGGGCACGCGGCCGCGGCCCGGGCCGCCGGCTCGGCGAAGGTGTCGCTCGCGACGAGGGCGACGGCGCCCGAGTCGCCGATGATCTCGGCCAGCTCGGCGGGGCCGTACATCGTCGAGACCGGGACCGCGACGAATCCGCCGCGGATGGCCCCGAGGATGCCCGTGAAGAGGGCGATGTCGTCGTTGGCGACGAAGACGACCCGGTCGTCCCGGCGCAAGCCGAGGGACCGCAGTCCCGCGGCCACGCGGCCGGTGAGCTCGACGAGCTCGGTGTACGTCACCGTCTGCGAGGGCGTCTCGACGGCCGGGTGGTCACCGCGTTCCACGGCGACCCGGTCGACGAGCCAGGCTGCAGCGTTGAAGCCGGCGTCCGACATGTGCCTCAGACCCTCTCCAGGTTGTACTCGCCCTTTTGGCCGGACCCGTAGCGCCGCAGGGCGCCTTCCGGGCCGGAGGCGTTGGGGCGGATGAAGATCCAGTTCTGCCAGGCGGTGAGCCGACCGAAGATCTTGGTCTCCATCGTCTCGGGGCCGACGAAGCGGTGGTTGGCCTCCATGCCGGTCAGGGCGTCGGGGCTGAGGGCGGCCCGCTCCTCGAGGACGATGCGCAGCTCGTCCTCGAAGTCGATGTCGTCGAGGGCGGTGGTGACGAGCCCGGCGGCGTCGGCGGCGGCGGCGTCGAGGTCGGTGCCCTTGGCGGCGCGCGCGGTCTCGAGGTCCTGCTCGCGACCGAAGAAGCGCGACTCGAGGCGGGTGAGCCCGTTGCCCATCGGGTAGCGGCCGTCGTTGACGTCGGTCAGGCGGATGGTCGCCGGGGTCGCGTCGGGGTCGACGTCCTCGTAGACACCCTCGAGCATGTACTGGCGGTCCGCGGCGAGCGCGAGCTCCAGGAGCGTGCCGACGAAGGCCGAGCCGGGCTCGATGACCGCGATGAGGCTGCGCGAGGTGACGTCGAGACGCTTCAGCGTGCGCTTGAGGTAGTGCACCACCTCGTTGACGAACCAGTGCTCGGACCACTCGTCGAGCTTGGCGTCGTGGGCGAGGACGAGCTCCTGGTCACCGCTCGTGCGCAGGACCCAGGTGCCCAGCTGCAGCTCGTTGGTGCGCAGGTGCAGGATGAGGTCGTCGAGCTCGCGGGCCAGGGCGAGCGGGTAGTAGTCGACCCCCTGCGCCCGGGCGGCCTCGGCGTCCGCCGGCGGCGCCTCGGTCGGTGCGGAGACGGTGATGTCGACCCGTCGGCCGGCGCGGTCCAGGGTCGCGGCGACGTGGCTGTAGGAGATGACGTCGCCGTCGATCGTGCGCTCCAGCTCGGGGAGCTCGACACCCTCGCCCGCCTGCCCACCACGGGTGGACTCGGCGGCCGCGGCGTGGGCCCGCTTGCTGATCTCCTCGTCCCAGGCACCGCGCGGGATCGTCGCGTCGATGAGGCCCCACTCGACGGCGGTGCTGCCGCGGTAGCCCTCGGACTTCGTCGCGAAGAGGTCGGCGCGGTCCTTGCGCACGTGCCGCTTGTCCACGACCCGGGTCAAGCCGCCGGTGCCGGGGAGGACGCCCAGGAGCGGGACCTCGGGCAGGGAGACCGTCGAGCTGTTGTCGTCGACGAGGACGATGTCGTCGCAGGCCAGGGCGAGCTCGTAGCCGCCACCGGCCGCGGTGCCGTTGAGGGCCGCGATCCACTTCTGGCCGGAGCTGGCGGTCGCGTCCTCGATGCCGTTGCGGGTCTCGTTGGTGAACTTGCAGAAGTTCACCTTCCAGCTGTGCGGCGAGGCCGCGAGCATCCGGATGTTGGCGCCGGCGCAGAACATCCGCTCCAGGCCACCGGTCATGACGACCGCCTTGACCTCCGGGTGCTCGAAGCGCATCCGCTGGACGACGTCGTAGAGCTCGATGTCGACGCCCAGGTCGTAGCTGTTCATCTTCAGCTCGTAGCCGGGGACGAGGCCGCCCTGCTCGTCGACGGCCAGCTTCACCGTGGCGACGTCGCCGTCGTACTCCACGGTGAAGTGGCGGTAGCGCTCCGGGGAGGTGCGGAACTCGACGACCGGCGGGGCGGACGCGGGCTCCGCGCTCGTCCCGGGGGCCGCGGCCTGGTCGATGGTGGTCTCGCTCACGGTCAAACCTTCCGTCGGTGCCGATCGGACGTCGCGGAAGGAACCACGACGTCGGGGTACGTCCCTATCTTCTACATCGCACCCACGCTACGTCAAGAGCGTGTAGCACTTTTTTCACCCGACGCCGAGCAGCCGCCGCGCCCGCGCCGCGTCCCCGCGGAACTCGTGGGTGGTGCTGTCGTGGACGATGCGGCCCTTCTCCATGACGACGACGCGGTCGGCGACGGAGAAGGCCGCACGCAGGTCCTGCTCGACGACGAGGACCGTGATGCCCTCCTGGGCGAGCTCGGAGACGATGCCCATGACCTGCTGCACGATGGCCGGCGCGAGCCCGTCGGAGGGCTCGTCGAGCAGGAGCACGCGTGGGCCGAGCAGCAGCGCCCGCCCGATCGCGAGCATCTGCTGCTCGCCGCCGGAGAGCTGGTCGCCCCGGTTGCCGCGTCGCTCGCGCAGCCGCGGCATGAGCTCGTAGACGCGCTCGAGCGTCCACTCCCCCGAGTGCTTGCCCTCGGCGATGCGCAGGTTGTTGTGCACCGTGAGCGGCGCGAAGACCCGCCGCCCCTGGGGCACGATCGCCAGCCCGACACCCGCCCTGCGGTGCGTCGGCATCCGGGTGATGTCCTCGTCGCCGACGTGGATGCTGCCGGCGAGGGTCGGGACGAACCCCATGATCGTCGACATGAGGGTCGTCTTGCCCACGCCGTTGCGCCCGAGCAGCGCCACGGTCTCGCCGGCCGCCACGTGCAGGTCGACCCCGGTGAGGACGGTGCTGCCCCCGTAGCCGGACTCGACGCCCGCGATCCTCAGGTCTGCTCCGGTGCCGCTCATCGGGCCGCCTCCTCGGTGGTCGGTGCCTCGTGGAAGAGCTCCTCGAGGGAGTCCTCCCCCAGGTAGGCCTGCTGGACGGTGGGGTCCTCGCGCACCTCGTCCGCGGGGCCGTCGGCGATGAGTGCGCCGAGGTGCAGCACGCTCACCCGGTCGGCGAGCCGGAAGACGAGCTCGAGGTCGTGCTCGATGATGACGACCGTCAGGTCTTCGGGCAGCGAGTGGACCAGCTCGGCGAAGCGCTGGCTCTCCGCGGGCGACATGCCGGCGGCCGGCTCGTCGAGCAGGAGCAGCTGCGGCCGCGTGGCCAGGGCCACCGCGACCTCGAGCTGGCGTCGCTCGCCGTGGCTGAGGTTGCCGGTCATGATGTGCGACCGGTCGGCGAGCCCGACGTCGGCGACGCACTGCTCGGCGAGATCGTCGATCTCGCTGTTGCGTCGGTGGGACGAGGTCAGCCACGACATCCCCTTGCCGGCGACCCGCTGGGCCGCGAGGGCGACGTTGTCGAGCGGGTTCATCGACAGGAAGAGCGAGCTGTGCTGGAAGGTCTTGCCCAGCCCGCGGCGCGCCCGCCAGGCCGCGGAGCGGCGGGTGACGTCCTCCCCGGCGAGGAGGACCTGGCCGGAGGTGACGGGCAGCCCGCCGGCCACGAGGTTGAAGAGGGTCGACTTGCCGGCTCCGTTGGGGCCGATGAGGGCGTGGCGTCCCCCCTTCGCCACGTCGAGGCTCACGTCGTCGACGGCGACGAGCGCGCCGTACTTCTTCGTGACGCCGCGCAGGGAGAGGGCCGGGACATCGGTGGTCGGCACGGTCATGCCTTCTTCTCCTGGAATCGTCGGACGAGCAGCCGGCGCCAGCTGGTGCCGGCGAAACCGTGCGGCAGGAGGTAGACGACGGCGATGAAGACGAGACCGAGCAGCAGCGGTCCGCGACCCCCGAGGGAGGCGCCGATGTCGTCGCGCACGATCGTCACCAGGGCCGCGCCGAGCACGGCGCCCCAGAGGCGGCCGCGGCCGCCGACGACGACCGCGAGCAGCGCCATGGCCGAGACCTCGAAGGCGAGGTCCTCCGGGGAGACGAAGCGGTTCTGCGCGACCCACAGGGACCCGGCCGCGCCCGCGACCGCCCCGGCGATGCCGTAGACGACGAGCTTGAGCCGGAAGGTGGAGTAGCCGAGCGAGCCCATCCGCTCCTCGTTGTCCCGCAGGCCGCGAAGGGAGCGACCCAGGGTCGAGCGCGACGTCCACCAGACGACGGCGAAGCCGACGAGGAAGACGAGCAGCACCCACCAGTACCGGACGCCGGCGAGCGTCACCGGCTCACCGCCGGGGGCGAGGGTGATCGACGGGATCCCGTAGAGCCCGTTGGTCCCGCCGGTCAGGCCGCTCCAGCGCTGCGCGAGGACGTGCACGAGCTCGGCGATCGCGAGGGTGAGCATGAGGAAGTAGGTGCCCTTGGTGCGGACCATGAGCACCCCGGTGACGAGGGCGAAGACGCCTCCGGTCACCACGGCCGCGAGCAGCGCCACGGGGGCGAAGGCATCGATGTCACGGGCCACGAGCGCGGCCGTGTAGGCACCGACGCCGAAGGGGGCCGCGTGCCCGAGCGAGGGCATGCCGGAGACCCCGACGAGCAGGTCCAGGCTCACGGCAAGAAGAGCCAGCGCGAGCACCCTGCTCAGCGTGTTGGCCGTGTCGGCCGGGAAGATCAGCGGGACGGCCGCGAGGAGCAGGACGACGATGACCGCGAGGAGCGCGGGGAGCTTGTCCCTCATGCCGCCGCCTCCTTGGTGCCGAGCAGGCCCTGGGGTCGCAGGAGCAGGACCAGGCCCATAGCGCCGAAGACGAGGAAGGACGCGTGGTCCGGCAGGAGCGAGACGCCGAGGGTCTCGATCTGGCCGATGACGAGGGCCCCGACGAGGGCCCCGCTCACGGAGCCGAGGCCACCGATGACGACGACCACGAGACCGAGCAGCAGGATCCGGTTGTCCAGGCCCGGGTAGGCCGAGAGGATCGGCCCGCCGATGACGCCGCCGGCCGCGGCCAGTGCCGCACCGACGGCGAAGACGCCGGTCACGAGGCGCTTGGTGTCAACCCCCAGGGCGGAGACCATCTGGGGGTCGACGACCGAGGCCCGCACGAGCGAGCCGACGCGGGTGCGCTCGATGACGTAGAGCGCCGCCACTGCCAGGAGGGCGCCGACGACGATGACGACCAACCGGTAGAGCGGGTAGGACTGCCCGAAGATCGTCACGCTCCCGTCCAGGCCCTGCGGCGCCGGGATGGAGCGCACGTCGTTGCCGAACCGCATCGAGACGAGGTCGGAGACGACGAGCGCGATGCCCAGCGTGAGCAGGGCCTGGTCCAGGTGGCCGCGGTGGGCCACCGGTCGGACCATCGCCGACAGCCCCCACCCGCCGATGCCGCCGATGAGTGCCGCGAGCAGCACGGCGCCGCCGAAGGCGACCAGCGTCATGGTCGATCCCCCGCCGATCAGCGCGACGGCGACGTAGGCGCCGACGAGGTAGATCGCTCCGTGGGCGAGGTTGAGCACGTCCATGACGCCGAAGACGAGCGAGAGCCCGAGGGCGATGACGAAGAGCAGGACGCCGGTGGCGAGCCCGTCGATCATCGTCACCCCGTTGTCGGTGATGAAGTTGGCCGTCAGTGCGGTCACGTGGATCTCCCAGCAGTGGGTGGGGCGGACGGGTCAGGAAGAGGGCTTGGTGAGCTCGCTCTCGATGACATTGGTCCAGGCGTCACCCTTCTTCTCGACCTTGCGCAGGTAGTAGGTCTGGTCCGGGCCCTGCGTGTCGGAGAAGGACCACGGGCCGCGGGGGCTGTCGACCTCACCGGTCGCCTTCAGGCCCTCGACGATCTGGTCGCCGCTGGTGCCCTTGTCGAGCGCCTTGTCCAGGACGGCGCCGGCGTCGTACGTCTGCATCGCGTAGACCGTCGGCGGCACCTTGTTGGCGGCGGTGTAGGCCTTGACGAAGGTCTTGTTCTTCGGGTTGTCCAGCTCCGAGGAGTAGTGCAGCGAGGTGAAGATGCCCTCCGCGGACTTGCCCTGCGCCGTGAGGGCGCCGCCCTCGGTGAGGAAGCCGGTGGCGTAGAAGGGGATGTCCTTGTGCAGACCGAGCTGGTCGTACTGCTTGACGAAGGTGACCGCCTCGGCGCCGGCGTAGAACGCGAAGACCGCCTTGGGCTTGGCGTTGCGGACCTTCTGCAGGTACGGCTGGAAGTTCGTCGTCTTGCCGAAGGGGGTCATCTGGGTCCCGGCGACCTTGCCGCCCGCGCCCTCGAAGGACTTCTTGAAGCTGGCGAGGAACTCCTGGCCCGCCGCGTAGTCGGGACCGACGAGGTAGACCTTGCCGTCACCGACCTCCTTGGCGACGTGGGCACCGATGGCCTCGCTGACCTCACCGTTGGAGAAGCTGGTCCGCCACACGTACGGGGAGGAGGACTTGCCGGTGATGTCGTTGGCGCCGGCGTTGGTGATGATGAGCGGCTTCTTCGCCTCGGTGAAGGAGTCGGTCAGGCCGAGCGCCACGGCGGAGTTGACGATGCCGACCACGGCGTCGACGGACTCGTCCTGGGCCAGCTTGGTGCCGGCGGGGACGCCGTCCTCGGGACCGGACCCCTCGTCGACGACGGTCAGCTCGACCTCCTTGCCGCCGAGCTTGTTGTCGTTCTCGTCGAGATAGAGGCGGAAGCCGGCCTCCATGTCCTTGCCGAGGGGCGCGTAGACGCCGGACTGCGGCACGAGGAGGGCGATCTTGACCTTGTCGTCGTCGCCGCCTTCGTCACCCCCTCCGCCGGAGAGGGCCGACCCACCGCAGGCGGTGAGGGCGAAGGTCATGGTGAGGGCCAGCGGGAGGGTACGGGTGGCGCGCATCGGGACTCCAGGGGTGCGGTCTCGTCATTGAGGGCACGACGGGTCGGTGGGATCCGACCCCGTCGTCGGTGACACCGAGAATGGTGGGGAATTGTTCTACAGTCAATAGGCGCCTCGAAACAATTTCGTAGCAAATTGGGTTAAGGTCTGCTTCACCCCGAGGAGGACGAGTGACGACCAATCTGCAGGCCCCCACCGAGGTGGGCGATCGATCGACCCCGGCAAGCGCTCGCTCGCTCCTGCTGACGATCCTCGGCGAGTTCGTCCACCCCCGCGACGGGGCGGCGTGGACGGGCACGCTCGTGTCCGCGCTCGGCGCCCTGGGCGTCGAGGAGAAGTCCGCGCGGCAGACGATCGCCCGCACGGCGAGCCAGGGGATCATCGAGTCGGAACGGCACGGCCGCCGGGTGCGGTGGCAGCTGACCGAGCACGGACGCGCCCTGCTCGCCGAGGGCACCGACCGGATCTACGGCTTCCTGCGTCGCCCGCGCGCCTGGGACGGCCAGTGGCTCGTGGTCGCCGCCGCCGTCCCCGAGTCGCAACGCAGCACGCGGCACCGGTTGCGCACCCGGATGACCTGGCTGGGCCTGGGCTGCCCGACCCCGGGCCTGTGGATCATCCCCGACGCCGACAAGGAGACCGAGGTCCAGCACACCCTCGCCGACCTCGACCTCGGCGACCGGGCCTTCGCGTGGGTCGGCCGCCGGGCCGCCGGCACCGACCCGACCGCGCTCATCGACGCGGCCTGGGACCTCGACGAGGTGCGCGCCCGCTACCGGGACTTCGCCGACGACTTCGGCGAGCGGGAGGTCGCCGGCGACGACGCGGCCTTCGTCGCGCAGGTGGAGCTCATCCAGGCCTGGCGCGCCTTCCCCTTCGTCGACCCGGACCTCCCGGCCGAGCTGCTCCCGCCGGACTGGCCCGGACCGCAGGCCGCGACCCTCTTCCACACCCGTCGGGACCGCTGGCACCGGCTCGCCCAGCGCGAGTGGGAGCGCATGGAGACCGCGGCCGGCGAACGCACCTGACCCGCCGCGGGTGGAGGTGGTCCCGAACCCCGCCACGACGAGGGCGACACGTCATGCGGTCTGGTCGCGCAACCTGTACCGCTGCACCTTGCCGGTGGCCGTGCGGGGCAGCGCGTCGATGAACTCCACCCGGCGCGGGTACTTGTAGGGAGCGATTCGGCTCTTGACGTGGTCCTGGATGGCGGCAGCCAGCTCCGGGCCGGCCTGCGCCCCGTCCCGGAGCACGACGTAGGCGACGACCAGCTGGCCCCGGCTCGGGTCGGCCTGCCCGACCACGGCGCAGTCGGAGACGTCCGGGTGCGAGAGCACCGCCTCCTCCACCTCGGGTCCGGCGATGTTGTACCCGGAGGAGATGATCATGTCGTCGTTGCGGGCCCGGTACCAGAAGTACCCCTCGTCGTCGCGGACAAAGGTGTCGCCGGTGATGTTCCAGCCGTTCTCCACGTACACCTGCTGGCGGGGATCGGCCAGGTAGCGGCACCCGGTCGGGCCCTTGACGGCGAGCCGGCCGGGGGTGCCGTCGGGGACCGTCCGGCCGTCCTCGTCGACGACCCTGGCGGTGTACCCCGGCACCTCGACACCGGTCGAGCCCGGATGGATGTCGTCGTCGGCCGCCGCGATGAAGACGTGCAGCATCTCGGTGGACCCGATGCCGTCGATGATGCGGATCCCCGTGCCTTCGTGGAAGGTCCGCCACGTCGCCTCGTCCAGGTGCTCGCCCGCGGACACGGCCCGGCGCAGCGAACCGAGCGAACCGGTGTGCCCTCCGGAGACCATCGCCCGGTAGGCCGTCGGTGCCGTGAAGCAGATCGTGACGCCGTGGGTCTCGATGTGGCCCGCCAGCTCCGCCGGGGTCGCCTTCTCCACCAGCAGCGTGCTCGCGCCGACTCTCAGGGGGAAGACCACTGCCCCACCGAGGCCGAAGGTGAAGGCGATCGGGGGTGTCCCGGTGAACCGGTCCTCGGGGGTGGGCTGCAGCACGTGGCGCGAGAAGGTGTCGGCGATCGCCAGCACGTCGCGGTGGAAGTGCATCGTGGCCTTCGGCCGGCCGGTTGTCCCGGAGGTGAAGGCCAGCAGGGCGACGTCGTCGGCAGCGGTGACCACGTCGTCGTGCTCGGTGGATGCCTCGGCGATCCTCTGGCACAGGTCGTCGGCCGACGACCCGCCGTAGGCGACGACGGGCGCCGAAGTCCCCGCCGCCTGCAGCTCGTCGAGGAACCGGTGGTCGCACAGTGACAGGTCGATCCGAGCGATCTCGTCCACGGCGGCGAGCTCTCCCGCGCGCAGCAACGGCATCGTGGCGACGACGACACCGCCGGCCTTGAGGACGCCGAACCAGCAGGCCACCGTCCACGGGTTGTTCGGGCCGCGCAGCAGCACCCGGTTGCCGGGCACGAGACCGAGATCCTCGACCAGCAGGTTCGCGATCCGGTTTGGCCGTGGTGCGCAGCTCCTCGTAGGACCACTCCTCACCATCGGGGCTGAGCAGGCACGGACGGTCCCCACCGTGCTCTCGGATGACGTCGTCCAGCAGGGCGGTGGCGCAGTTCAACCGATCGGGGTAGCTGGTGTCGGGTCCGAGCACGATCTCGGGCCAGTCGGCAGGATCGGGCAGGTTGTCGCGGCAGAAGGTGTCGGTGTGGGCCGACGGGGACAGCGTCTCCGGGGACGGGGTCGTTGACGTGGGCACGGGGTCTCCTCACTCGCAGGGACGTGGCGAGATGCGTGTGGCTGCGCGACGGGAGGTCACGGTCGCCACCTGCGGTGGGCGGTCGCCGGACCGCCCTGCCTGACGAGCTCCAGACGGGGCTTCGGTCCGTCGGAGCGTCCGGTCTGCGGCTTGCGGCGGCCGGCCCGCCACGGGTCCGGCCAGCTCGCCCCCGGGCCGTCGTAGTCCTGCTCGACGGCCGCATGCAGGGTCCAGCTGGGGTCGTAGAGGTGCGCTCGGCCGATGGCGCACAGGTCGGTCCGCCCGGCCAGCACGAGCGAGTTGACGTCGTCCCACGACGAGATCACCCCGACGGCGATGGTGGGGATGTCCACTCGGTTGCGGATCGCGTCGGCGTAGGGGGTCTGGTACGAGCGGCCGAAGGCCGGCTTCTCAGCGGAGGTGACCTGGCCGGTGGAGACATCGATGGCTGCGGCGCCGGCGGCGGAGAAGGCCTCGGCAACGGCGATCGTGTCCTCGGTCGAGATCCCACCCTCGACCCAGTCGGTCGCCGAGATCCGCACCGTCATCGGCCGGTCCTCGGGCCATGTCTCGCGCATGGCGGTGAAGACCTCGAGGGGGAAGCGCAGCCGGCCGTGGACCTCGCCGCCGTACTCGTCGGTGCGCCGGTTGGTGTACGGCGACAGGAAACCGGAGAGCAGGTAGCCGTGCGCACAGTGCAGCTCCAGCAGATCGAAGCCGGCCTCGGCCCCGCGCCGGGCCGCCGAGACGAACTGCTGGCGGATCTCGTCCATACCCGCTCGGTCGAGCTCGCGCGGGACCTGGTTGCGGTCCGGGTCGTAGGCGAGCGGGGAGGCCGCGACGACGTCCCAGTTGCCGACGTCCAGCGGCTCGTCGATCCCTTCCCACATCAGCTTCGTCGACCCCTTGGCCCCCGAGTGCCCGAGCTGCAGGCCCACCTTCGTCGGCGTCTCTGCGTGGACGAAGTCGGTGATCCGGCGCCACCGGGCAGCCTGCGCGTCAGTCCACAAGCCGGTGCAGCCGGGGGTGATCCGCCCCTCCGGGGACACGCAGACCATCTCGGTCATGACCAGTCCCGCACCACCGAGCGCCTTGCCGGTGAGGTGCGCGAAGTGGAAGTCCGTCGGCATCCCGTCGACGGCCTTGTACATGTCCATCGGTGAGACGACGACGCGGTTGGGCAGCTCGAGCTCGCCCTTGCCCGGCCCGCCGAGCACGAAGGGCTGGAACATCGGCGGCCGGTGGTCCCCGCAGCCGTGGCCGCGCCGCTGCTCGTGCTCGGCGAACCACTCGTCCAGCCGCTGGACGAACTCCGGGTCACGCACCCGAAGGTTGTCGTGGGTGACCCGGCGGCTGCGGGTGAGGATGTTGAACGCGAACTGCAGCGGCTCCTGGTGGGTGTACTGCCCGAGGTTCTCGAACCACTCCAGGCTCGCCTGCGCTGCTCGTTGGGTCGACTGCACCACCGGCTTGCGCTCCGCCTCGTACGCCGTCAGGGCCGCGTCGAGGTCGGTCTGCTCGTGCAGGCAGGCCGCGAGGGCGAGCGCGTCCTCCATCGCCAGCTTGGTGCCGGACCCGATGGAGAAGTGAGCGGTGTGGGCGGCATCGCCGAGCAGGACGATGTTGCGATGGCGCCACTGCTCGTTGCGGATCGTGGTGAAGGTGATCCACTTGGAGTTGTTGGACATGACCTGATGACCCTCGAGCTCCTCGGCGAAGAGCTCGCGCACCCGTTCGATCGAGGCCAGGTCGGACTCGCCCGGCCCGAAGTCGCCGTGGCTGAACCCCGCCCGCTCCCACACCCGCGAGTTCATCTCCACGATGAACGTGCTGCCGGTGGCGTCGAAGGGGTAGCCGTGGATCTGCATCACCCCGTGGGGTGTCTGGCGGATGTAGAACTTGAAGGCGTCGAAGACCTTGTCGGTCGCCAACCACATGTACTTGCAGTCCCGCACGTCCCGTGACGGGCCGAACGTGTCCGAGTAACGTTCCCGGATCGGCGAGTTGAGTCCGTCGGCGGCCACCACGAGGTCGTGGGTGCGCGACAGCTCCTCGACGTCGGGGGCCGCGGTCTCGAAGTGGACGGCGACACCGACCGCGGCTGCGCGCGCCTGCATGATCTGCAGCAGCCGCTTGCGGGAGAGCGCCGCGAAGCCGTGCCCACCACTGGTGATGACCTCGTCGCGGTAGTGGACGTCGATGTCGTCCCAGAGCGCGAACTCGGCCTTCATCGCCTCGTGGATCGCCGGGTCGGCGTGCTCGATGCCACCCAGCGTCTCGTCGGAGAAGACCACGCCGAACCCGAAGGTGTCATCGGCGGCATTGCGCTCCCAGACGGTGATCTCGTGGTCCGGCCCCAGCTGCTTGGCCAGCAGGGCGAAGTAGAGCCCACCCGGCCCGCCACCGACGACAGCGATGCGCATGCGATGTCCCTTCGTGTGATCGGACTCAGTGTATTGGAACGTTGACGGTCGTTGTCAATGCGTTATAGCGTCGCCGTCATGACGTCTTTCGGTCTGACTGCTGATCAGCACGAGTACGCCGACCGCGTTCGCGACCTCGCGCGCACCCACTTCTCCGGCCGCGACCTCCGGCAGAGCCACGAGCCGGGCGAGCAGGGACATGTGGACCGACGACTGCTCCGCCGGCTCGGTGACCTCGGCCTCCTCCGCGGTCTCTTCGGAGGCGAGCCGGAGGAAGCCCCGCACGATGCGGCAGCGATGCAGCTGTGCGTCTTGCGCGAGACCCTCGCCGGCGTGGACACCGCGGCCGAGACCGCCCTCGCCCTGCAGGGGCTCGGCAGCTACCCGATCCTCCAGTCCGGCGCCCGCGAGACGGCCGAGCGTTGGCTCCCCGGTGTCATCACCGGCGAGGTGGTGGCCGGATTCGCCCTCTCCGAGCCGGGCGCAGGGTCCGATGCCGCGGCCCTTGCGCTGCGCGCCCAGCCGGATGGCGACGGCTGGCGGCTGTTCGGGGAGAAGACCTGGATCTCCAACGCGCCAGAGGCCGACGTCTACACCGTCTTCGCCCGGACCACCTCCGATGCAGGCGCCAGGGGGGTCACCGCCTTCGCGGTGTCGGGCGACGCCGAAGGTCTCGGGGGCGAGCACCTCGACCTGCTGACACCCCACGCGATCGGTCGGCTCACCTTCGACGGTGTCCGGGTGGAGCGTGCGGACGTGCTGGGCGAGGTCGACGCGGGCTTCCGGGTAGCCATGCGCACCCTCGACCTCTTCCGCCCGAGCGTCGGCGCCTTCGCCGTCGGCATGGCCCAGGCAGCGCTGGAGAGCGCAGTCCGCTGGTCGATCGAGCGTGAGGTCCACGGCGGCCCGCTGCACGAGCAGCAGGCGGTGTCCCACGCACTCGCTGAGATGGCCACGCAGGTCCAGGCCTCGCGACTGCTGGTCCGCGCGGCGGCCTCCGCCTACGACTCAGGGGCCCCCGCCGCGGATGTCACCAAGGCGGCCGCCATGGCCAAGCTGTACGCCACCGAATCCGCTCAGCGGGTCGTCGACCAGGCAGTGCAGCTGCACGGTGCCCGCGCCCTTCAGCGAGGCCATCTGCTGGAGCACCTCTACCGCGAGGTCCGCGCGCCCCGGATCTACGAAGGCGCCTCGGAGGTCCAACGCAC
The DNA here is from genome assembly GCF_039631275.1 of Janibacter sp. LM. Taxonomy (NCBI): domain Bacteria; kingdom Bacillati; phylum Actinomycetota; class Actinomycetes; order Micrococcales; family Intrasporangiaceae; genus Janibacter; species Janibacter sp. LM. The sequence goes on along the minus strand of NZ_JBDIVG010000033.1, from coordinate 12,847 downwards.
CATCATCGGCCGAGCTCTCGTCCGAGAGGCTCGGACCACCCACACCGACGAGCGCCCATGAGGAGCACGCGATGACCCGATTCCGCGCATCAGCCGAGTTCACCCAGGAGTGGCGACACTTCCGCTTCGAGGTCGCCGACGGCGTCGCCACCGTGACCCTCGACCGTCCGGAGAAGATGAATGCGCTGACCTTCGAGAGCTACGCCGACCTGCGCGACCTGCTCCACGAGCTGCCCACCCGTGAGGACGTTTCGGTACTCGTCATCCGTGGCGAAGGGAGGGGCTTCTGCGGCGGCGGGGACGTCAACGAGATCATCGGCGAGCTCATCCAGATGGACGCCCGTGACCTGATCGGGTTCACGCGGATGACCGGCGACGTCATCAGGGCCATGCGAGAGTGCCCGATCCCGATCGTCGTCGGCGTCCAGGGCATCGCCGCCGGAGCGGGTGCGGTGCTGGCACTGGCCGCCGACTTCCGAGTCGTGGCCCGGTCGGGCAAGTTCGCCTTCCTGTTCACCAAGGTCGGACTCTCCGGAGGAGACATGGGCGCCGCCTACCTGCTCCCCCGGACCGTGGGCGCGGGCCGCGCCACCGAGCTGCTCATGCTGGGCGAGACCATCGATGCCGAGACCGCAGACCGGTACGGACTGGTCAGCCGGCTGGTCGAGGACCCCGAGCTCGACGACGCGGTCCAGGACCTGTCCCGACGCCTGGCCGACGGTCCGACGTTGGCCTACGCCGAGACCAAGTCGCTGATCACCCGGGAGCTCGACATGAGCCTCGCTGCGGCCGTCGAGCTCGATGCCTCGACGCAGGCACTGCTGATGACCACCCAGGACCACACCGAGTTCCACGCCGCCTTCAACGCACGTCGCCCCCCGCAGTGGACGGGACGCTGATGAGCGACGGCGCAGTCGAGACCACCACCAGGCCGCTCAGCGGCCGGGTCGCCCTGGTCACCGGGGCCAGCACGGGGATCGGCCTCGCGGCTGCCCAGCGGCTCTCTCGCGACGGGATGCGGGTCGCGCTGCTCGCCCGGAACGAAGCAGCCCTGACCCACGCCGCGGCCACCCTGCCCGGGGAATCGCTGGTCCTGCCCACCGACGTCACCGACAGCGAGCAGCTGGACGCGGCCTACCGGACCGTCGAGCAGACCTGGGGGCCGGTGGAGGTACTGGTGCTCAGCGCCGGCAACGGCATCGGCGCCCCCTTGGCCGAGACCACCGACGAGGACTGGCAGCGCATGCTCGACCTGAACCTCACCGCACCCTTCCGGTGCCTGCGGCGAGCGCTGCCCGGCATGCTCGAGCGCGGGTGGGGCCGGGTCGTCGTGGTCGCCTCGATCGCAGCCAAGGTCGGCGACAAGCAGGTCGCGGCCTACACCGCCAGCAAGCACGGTGTCCTCGGCCTCGTCCGGTCGGCCGCGGCCGAGCTCGCCAGCACCGGGGTGACGGTCAATGCGGTGTGCCCCGGCTACGTCGACACCCCGATGACCGACCAGTCGGTGGCCGACATCGCCGAGCGGAGCGCCCGGTCCCAGGAGGAGGTCCGGCGGCTGCTGGAGCGCAAGCAGCCGATCAGGCGGCTGGTGACGGCCCAGGAAGTCGCCGACGTCGTGGCGCTCTGCGTGGCCAACGGCGCGATCAACGCCCAAGGCATCAACGTCGACGGAGGAGCAGTCCAGTCATGAGTCCCGAGCGGATCAACCCATCCCACCTCGCGCCGGCCGCGGGGTTCTCCCACGCGGTCCGCGTGACCGGTGGGGCCACGGTCCACCTCGCCGGCCAGACCGCGCTCGACGCGGACGGGATGATCGTCGGCGACGACGTCGTGGAGCAGTTCGAGCGGGCCCTGACCAACCTCCTCGCCGCCCTGGAGGCCGCTGGCGGGACACCTGAGCACCTCGTGTCGATGACCGTCTACATCGTCGACATGGACGACTACAAGGCACGATCCCGTGACATCGGTCGGGTGTGGAAGCGTCTCGTGGGAGCCCACTACCCCGCGATGGCTGGCATCGGTGTGGCCCGACTCTGGGATGTCGAGGCGCTCGTGGAGGTGCAGGGCGTGGCCCAGCTGCCCGACCGATCCGGTGAGTAGGGGCTGGTGCAGGTGACGCGCACCCTCGGGACGAGTCCCCCACGCGCCCTGATCTTCACCCTCTACGGTCTCTACGCCCGAGAGACCGGCGGCTGGCTGAGCGTCCGGTCGTTGATCCAGCTGCTCGGTGAGGTGGGCGTCGACGGCCAGGCAGTCCGCTCGGCAGTCTCACGGCTGAAGCAGCGCGGCCTCCTGGTCCCCGAGAAGTGGGACGGTCTCGCGGGCTACACACTCTCCGAGCGGGCCCGCGACGTGTTGCTCGAAGGGGACCGGCGCATCTTCGCTCGGCCGCGAGCCGAGGGCGACCACCAGTGGCTCCTCGCAGTCTTCAGCGTGCCCGAGTCCGAGCGCGACCAGCGACACAAGCTGCGCAGCCTGCTGACCCAGCTGGGGTTCGGCACCGTCTCGGCAGGCGCGTGGATCGCGCCGGCTCACGTCGAGGGTCTCACCCGCGAGACCCTCGACGAGGCCGGCATGGCGGAGTACCTCGACCTCTTCCGGTCCGAGCACCTGGGCTTCCGCCCGTTGCCCGAGCAGGTGGCTCGCTGGTGGGACCTGGAGACCTTGAACCTGATGCACTCGGAGATCGTGGGGACGTACCGATCGACCCTGGATGCGTGGAGGGATTCGACCCAGGACGACGCCACGGCCTTCGTCGACTACGTCGGGCTGCTCACCAGCTGGCGCAGACTCCCGTACCTCGATCCGGGACTTCCGAGAGACCTGCTACCCGATGACTGGCGTGGGGTCGAAGCCGCCGACATCTTCTTCGAGCTGCGCGACCGGATAGCGCTGCCCGCTCGCCGACATGCCGCGACGAAGGCTCCCGAGGTGACCTTCGACCCGCAGGTGCGCGGGTGATCGACACCTGCGCTCGTACTGCGCCGTCTCAGTAGCGGTGCTTCTCCACGTCGACGTAGTCGCCGCTCTCCTCCTCACCCTGCGAACGCGAGTCGGCCGGCGGCGCCGTCGTGGCCGGCACGGACCGTGGCGCGGCCGTGGCCTCCTCCTCCACGGCACCGACCCGCTTGCGCAGCGACGCGTCGCCCTCGTTGCCGCGGTAGCCGCGGACGAGGAGCCAGTCGTGCACGTCGTCGCGCTGCGGGTGGGCGTCGGGGACGGTGTTGTAGACGTAGTTGATCCCGCGCGAGCGGGCCTCCTGCTCGAGGTGCTCCATGACCCAGGAGCCGACGCCCTGCCCCTGGCGTGCGGCGTCGACGGCCAGGGTGATCTCGGCGTCACCGCCCCACGTGGTGTCCAGGACGCCCAGGCCGACGACCTCGGCGCCGTCCCGGGCGACGAACCAGTCGCCCGGGAGCTCGGCCCCGTCCGCGAAGTCGAGGACGAGGGCACCGTCCGGGGCGGAGGCGGCGATGCGCGCCTTGTCCGCGTCCCAGACGGGTCGGGCCTCGTGCTCCCAGGTCAGAGAGGTCACGACAGGCCTTCCTCGCGCAGTCCCTGCTCGTAGAGGTGGACGTAGTCGTACTCGACCGGCTGGCCGTTGATGCCCGTCGGGGGCTCGGCGATCCAGCTGGCGAACTTGCCGAGCTCGTACTCCGGGACCATGAGGCCGGCGACCTTGGCGCGGTCCTCCTCGCTCGGGATCCACTCGTCCTTGCGGGCCTCCCACGTCGCGTCGTCCAGCACCTCGCCGTCGGGGCTCACGTGGTGACCGGCGTAGACGCCGACCTGGCGGTGGAAGCCCTCGTGCGGCAGATACAGGCGCTCGTCCAGACCGGCGTCCTCGAGCGCCTGGTTCCACCGGTTGACGCCGTTGGCGCAGTCGGCGACGTACTCGTCGCGCAGGTCGAGGTTGAGCGCCGAGATCATCGGGACCGTCTTGGTGCGGATCTCGCCGTCCTCGACGTAGGACATCTCCCGCTCGCCGTCGAGCAGCGTGTGGTCGTCCTTGCGGCGGGTCTCCTGCCAGCGGCCCTTGAGGCCGGAGGTGTAGTAGTTGCCCGCGTTGGTCGACTGCTCCGACCCGAAGAGGTCCATGGAGACGGAGAACTGGAAGTTCAGGTACTTCTGGATGACGCTCAGCGGGATGACGCCGTGCTCCCACACGTCGTCGGTGCCGTGCTTGGCCATCTCCTCGGCGGTGCGCTCCACCGTGCGCTGCACGCCGGTGGTGCCGACGAACATGTGGTGGGCCTCCTCCTTGAGCATGAACTCGCAGGTGCGGGCCAGCGGGTCGAAGCCGCTCTCCTTGAGGGTGCCGAGCTGGTACTTGCCGTCCCGGTCGGTGAAGTACGTGAACATGAAGAACTGCAGCCAGTCGGTGGTCTCCTCGTTGAAGGCACCGAGGATGCGCGGGTTGTCGTAGTCACCCGAGTTGCGCTTGAGGAGCTGCTCGGCCTCCTCGCGTCCCTCACGACCGAAGTACGCGTGGAGCAGGTAGACCATCGCCCAGAGGTGACGGCCCTCCTCGACGTTGACCTGGAAGAGGTTGCGCATGTCGTAGATCGAGGGCGCCGTGTTGGCGAGGACCCGCTGCTGCTCGACGGAGGCCGGCTCGGTGTCGCCCTGGATGACGATGAGGCGCATCAGGTCGGCCCGGTACTCACCGGGGACCTCCTGCCAGGCCTTCTCCCCCTTGTGCTTGCCGAAGTTGACCGTGCGGTCCGGGTCGCCCTCGGCGAGGAAGATGCCCCACCGGTACTCCTCCATCGGCACGTGCTCGAAGTGCGCCCAGCCGTCGCGGCCGACCGCGACCGCGGTGCGCAGGTAGACGTCCTTGGTCGGCAGCTCGGGGCCGAGGTTGCGCCACCAGTCGAGGAACTTCGGCTGCCAGCCCTCGAGCGCGCGCTGCAGGCGACGGTTGTCGTTGAGGTTGACGTTGTTGGGGATCCGCTGGCTGTAGTCGATCGGGCTCGTCGGCCCCGAGGGGTCGGGAGCGGAGCCGATGCGGTCGTCGGTGGTCGTCATGCCATCTCCTTGGGTCGCGTCACTGCGAGGTCACTTATGTTCTACAGGCTATCTGTCGGTACGACAAGAGTTTGTCGAACGTTTTTCGCCGAGCGGGGGACGAAGGGGGTCCCCCGCGCCTCAGCCGAGCCGGCCCAGGACGGCCGGGCTGCCCTGCACGGCGGTGCGCTGCAGGTGGGCGTGGACGGCGCGCAGGCCGCCCTCCTCCTGGCCGCCGCCGGCGCGGCCGGGACCGCCGTGGACGAGCTGCGGCATGGGCGTGCCGTGGCCGGTGGACTCCGGGGCGCTGTCGCGGTCGAGCACCAGGACGCGGCCGTGGAAGGGGGCCGCACCGGTGACCACCTGGGTCACGAAGTCGGCGTCGGCCGACACGACGGAGCCGGCGAGGCTCCCTTCGCCCCGGGCGAGCAGCGCGACGGCGTGCTCGGGGTCGCGGTAACCCATGAGCGCGCTGACCGGGCCGAAGGCCTCGACCTCGTGCGGCTCGCTGCGGTCGGCGTCGTCCACCCGCACGAGGACGGGCGACATGAAGGCCCCCCGCTCGGCGTCGGCGCCGATGACGTCGACGCGGTCGACGTCGCCGAAGACGACGGTGCCGGCCCCGGCGATGCGACGGGCGGCATCGCGCACGTCGTCACGCTGGGCGGTGCCGACGAGCGCGCCCATCCGGACGCCCTCTGCACCGGGCGCACCGATGCCGATGCCGCCCAGCCGCTGCGCGACGGCCTCCGCGACGGCGTCGACCCGCTCGGCGGGGACGAGGGCGCGGCGGATGGCCGTGCACTTCTGCCCCGCCTTGACCGTCATCTCGGTGACGAGCGCCTTGACGAAGAGGTCGAACTCCGGCTCGCCCGGCGCCGCGTCGGGGCCGAGGACGGAGGCGTTGAGGCTGTCGGCCTCGGCGTTGAAGTGCGCGGAGCGACGCGTCACCGCGGCATCCGCGCGCAGGCTCGCGGCCGTGTCGGCGGAGCCGGTGAAGCCGATGTGGTCCTGGCCGCCGAGCTCGTCGAAGAGCCCGGGGATCGAGCCGGCGACGACCTGCAGCGCCCCCTCGGGCAGCGCCCCGGACTCGACCATCATCCGCACCGCCTCGACGGCGATGTAGGCCGTCGGCGTCGCGGGCTTGACGATCGTCGGCACGCCGGCGAGGAGTGCGGGCGCCAGCTTCTCGAGCATGCCCCACACCGGGAAGTTGAAGGCGTTGATCTGCAGCGAGATCCCGTGCGGGCTCGTCAGCACGTGCCGCCCGCCGAAGACGCCCTCCTTGCCGAGCTGGATGAAGTCGTCCTCGACGATGACGGTGCCCTCCGGCAGCCCCTTGCGGCCCAGCGAGGAGTAGACCATCGCGGTACCGATGCCGCCGTCGACGTCGACGGCCGCGTCGCGGGTCGTGCAGCCGGCGCGGGCGGACAGCTCGTAGAGCCGGTCCTTGCCCTCCTGCACCGCGGCCGCGGCGGCCTTGAGCGCGGCGGCCCGCTCGTGGAAGGTCATCGCACGCAGGGCGGGCCCCCCCTTCGTCCTGGCGTGGGCCACGGCGGCGCCGAGGTCGATGCCCTCGCTCGTCACCCGGGTGACGGTCTCGCCGGTCACGGCGTCACGGACCTCGCGGCCCTCACCGCTGCCGGCGACCCATCGGCCGGCGACATGGCTCTGCAGGGTCTCGCTCATGCTGTCTGCTCCTTGGGGTCGTTCCAGTCGTAGAAGCCGCGTCCGGTCTTGCGGCCGTGGTGGCCCTGCTCGACGAGGTCGATGAGCAGCTGCGGCGGGGCGAATCGGGGACCGAGCTCGCGCTCGAGGTAGCGGGCGATGCCCAGACGCACGTCGAGGCCGACGAGGTCGGTGAGGCGAAGGGGGCCCATCGGGTGGCCGTAGCCGAGCGACATGGCCGCGTCGATGTCCTCCGCCGACGCGACGCCGGCCTCGAGCATGCGGATCGCCTCGAGGCCGATCGCGACACCGAGACGGCTGCTGGCGAAACCCGGCGAGTCCGCGACGACGACCGGCGTCTTGCCCAGGCCCTCGCGCACCCACTCGACCGCCCGCTCGCGCCAGACCTCGTCGGTCGCCGTCGCGATGACGATCTCGACGAGACGGCTCGCGGGCACGGGGTTGAAGAAGTGCAGCCCGAGGAGTCGCTCGGGGTGGCGCAGGGAGGTCGCCAGCGCGTCGAGCGAGATGCTCGAGGTGTTGGTGGCCAGCGCCGCGTCGTCGGCGATGACCGCCTCGACGCGCTGGAGGGTGTCGCGCTTGAGCTGCTCGTCCTCGGGGACGGCCTCGATGACGAGGCCGCATCCGGCGAGGTCGGCGGCATCGGTCGTCGTCGTGAGGCGCCCCATGGGCTCGGCCGCGTCGGCGATCTTGCCCCGCTCGACGCTCTTGTCGCAGGAGCGCTGGACCCGCGCCACCGCCCCCTGCGCCGCCGCGTCGTCGCGCTCGAGCAGGACGACCTCGCTGCCGGCGAGCAGCAGCCCGTGGACGATGCCGGCGCCCATCTGGCCACCGCCCACCACCCCGGTCCGGTCGGGGATGTGTCCGTCGGTCATGCCAGGCCTCCCGTGGCGTCGATGATGTCGCCGGTGATCCACCCGGCGTCCGGGGAGAGCAGGAGCGCGATCGCCCCCGCGATGTCCTCGGGGGTGCCGAGACGGCGCATCGCGTTGCTCGCGGCCATCGCGTCGATGGCCTTGTCACTCGTGATCGAGCGCAGGTACTCGGTGTCGGTGGCGCCGGGGCGCACGACGTTGACCGTCACCCCGCGCCTGGCGACCTCCTTCGCGGCGACCCGGCTCGCGGCCTCGAGCCCCGCCTTGGCCGCGGCGTAGGTGCTCTGCCGTGCCGGGGCGACCCGGGCGGCGGCGCTGGAGACCATGACGATGCGTCCGCCGTCGGCCACCCGGGCGGTCGCCTCGCGCAGGACGAGGAGGGCGGAGACGAGGTTGAGGGAGAGCGAGGCGTCGATCTGCTCGCGGGTCAGCTCGGTGATCCGCGGGTAGTCCCAGCCGCCGACGCAGTCGACGACGACGGTGAGCTCACCACGCTCCTGCGCCGCGTCGAAGGCGGCGACCACACCCTCCTCGGTCGTCGCATCGGCTGCGATCGAGCGCACCCGCTCCCCCAGCTCCGCGACGAGCGCGTCCGCGCGCTCGGGGTGGCCGTGGTGGGTGATCGTCACGTCGTGGTCGGCCGCGAGGCGGCGGGTCACGGCGGCGCCGATCCCGCCGGCTCCGCCCAGCACCAGGGCAGTGGTCATCGTCGACTCCCTTCGTCGTCGACCAACATGCCACACATCGATGTCGTGACGCTAGTAGTCATGTAGAACTTCTGCGGGCGAAGGGGGCGCGCCCCGTCCCCTTCGTCCTGCGTGGCGCGTGGTGAGACGATGTCCCGATGAGCGAGGAGCAGCAGCAGGCAGAGAACCGCAAGCGGCCGACGACGGACGAGTTCCGGGCCTTCGTCGCCGAGGACTGGGCGCCGCGCTCGCAGGACCGGGCCGGGCTGACCGAGGCCGCTGCCCGCGCGGCCGTGCGTCGCGAGGCCGTCTCCGCCGCCCACCGCGGCGAGCGCCTCGTCATCCCCGCGGGCGGGCTCAAGGTCCGCAGCAACGACAGCGACTACGTCTTCCGGCCGCACTCCGCCTTCGCCCACCTCACCGGGCTGGGTGCCGACCGCGAGCCCGACGCCGTCCTGGTCATGGAGCCCCTCGGGGGGCCCGACGACGACGCCGGCCACGAGTCGGTCCTCTACTTCCGTCCGCTCGCGCCCCGCGACTCCGACGAGTTCTTCGCCGACAGCCGCTACGGCGAGTTCTGGGTCGGCGCGCGCCCCTCGATCGAGGACGTCGAGGACGAGCTCGGCCTCACCGGTCGCCACGTCGACCAGCTCGAGGACGCCGTCGGCAAGGACGCCGGGCAGGTCACCGTCCGCCTCGTCCGCGACGCCGATCGCGACCTGACCGCCCGCCTCGACACCGTGCGCACCCAGGGCGGTGCGGAGCAGGAGACGCTCGCCGAGGGCGACGCCGCCCTCGCCCACGCGCTGTCGCACCTGCGCATGGTCAAGGACGACTGGGAGATCGAGCAGATGCAGGCCGCGGTCGACGCGACCCGCGTCGGCTTCGAGGCCGTGATCCGTGAGCTGCCGACGCTCGCCGAGCGGGGGCGCGGGGAGCGGTGGGTCGAGGGGATGTTCGGCCTGCACGCCCGCCACCAGGGTAACGGGGTCGGCTACGACTCGATCTGCGCCGCCGGTGACCACGCCAACACGCTCCACTGGATCAAGAACGACGGCGACGTCCGGGACGGCGACCTCCTGCTCCTCGATGCCGGCGTCGAGATGGACTCGCTCTTCACCGCCGACATCACCCGCACGCTGCCGGTGAGCGGCACCTTCACCGACGCCCAGCGCGAGATCCACGAGGCCGTCGTCGTGGCCCAGGCGGCCGGCATCGCGGCGGTCCGGCCCGGCGCGAAGTTCTCCGACATCCACGCCGCGTCCATCCGCGTCATCGCCGAGCACCTGCACGCGTGGGGCCTGCTCCCCGAGGGTGTCTCCGTCGAGGACACCCTCGACACCGAGCACGGCCAGTACCACCGCCGGTGGATGGTCCACGGCACGAGCCACCACCTCGGCATCGACGTCCACGACTGCGCGCTCGCCACCCGCGAGGAGTACTCGGACGCCGAGCTGCTGCCCGGCATGGTCCTGACCGTCGAGCCCGGCCTCTACTTCAAGGCCGACGACCTCAAGGTCCCCGAGCGCTTCCGGGGCATCGGCGTGCGCCTCGAGGACGATGTCGTCGTCACGCCGGACGGCCACCTGAACCTCTCCGGTGGCTGGCCGCACGCCGCCGACGAGATCGAGGCCTGGATCAAGGACGTCCAGGCCCGCTGAGTGGTGTGGCCGGGCCAACAGCCGGACCGGCCGTCGCGGCCCGGGACGAAGGGGGAGGATGACCGCAGCATCCCCCTTCGTCGACCGAAAGGCCCCGATCATGTCCACCAAGACGGTCCCCGGCAACTACTTCGAGGACTTCTCGATCGGTCAGCAGATCCGGCACGCCACGCCGCGGACGGTGACCGACGGCGACATCGCGCTGTACACAGGTCTCTACGGCTCGCGCTTCGCGGCGACGAGCGCGTCGACCTTCGCGAAGTCGATGGGCTTCGAGCGGATGCCCGTGGACAGCCTGCTCGCCTTCCACCTCGTCTTCGGCAAGTCTGTCCCCGACATCTCGCTCAACGCCGTGGCCAACCTCGGCTACGCGGGCGGGCGCTTCGGGGCGCCGCTGCACGTCGGTGACACGGTGACGACGACCTCGACGGTCATCGGGCTCAAGGAGAACTCGAACGGCAGGACGGGCGTCGTCTACGTCAACTCCGTCGGCGTCAATCAGCACGACGAGATGGTCGTCGACTACGTCCGCTGGGTCATGGTCCACAAGCAGGACCCGTCCTCCCCCGCCCCCGAGGCCGTCGTCCCCGACCTGCCGGGTGCGGTCGCGGCGGAGGACCTGCTCGTCCCCTTCGACCTCACCGGGCGCGACTACGACGTCGAGCTGGCGGGCTCCCCCTTCGTCTGGGACGACTACGAGGTCGGCGAGCGGATCGACCACATCGACGGCATGACCATCGAGGAGTCGGACCACATGCTCGCGACGCGGCTGTACCAGAACACCGCGAAGGTCCACTTCAACCAGCACGCCCAGTCCGCGTCCAGGATCGGGCGCCGGCTCGTCTACGGCGGCCACATCATCAGCCTCGCCCGCGGCCTGTCCTTCAACGGCCTGGCCAACGGGCAGATGATCGCCGCGATCAACGCCGGCGCGCACGCCAACCCGACCTTCGCCGGCGACACGGTCTACGCCTGGTCCGAGGTCCTCGAGCGCATCGAGATCCCCGGCCGCACCGACGTCGGCGCGCTGCGCCTGCGCACCGTCGCGACCAAGGACACCCCGTGCGCGGACTTCCCGTACAAGGGCGAGGACGGCAAATACTTGCCCGAGGTCGTGCTCGACCTCGACTACACGGTGCTCATGCCGCGTCGCTGAGCCCGGTCTCAGTCGATGTCGATGCCGAGGATCGTCGCCAGCTCTGGAGTCAGCTGCGCCCCGATGCCTTGGGTGTACAGGCTGGTGTGGCACCCCGGATCGACCATGATCTGGAGATCCGGCCCGGCTGTGTACCGGAGGATGACCCGCTGCTCGTCCCCGGAGAACCCGCAAACAGCGCTGCCAGGTGGCACCGGCCTTGCCCCGGCGTCGGTGACCGCGCTGATCGGCGCCGCGCGCAGCGCGGTCACGAGTGCAGGTAGGTCCTGCACAGCTCGAGGGGTGCCGCCCCCCGGCCACGGGCAGATCACCGCGCCGACGGGGTCGCCCGGGACGAGCTCGTCGGCCGCGCCCCGCCTCATCGGCAACCGCCCATCGCACCCGGTGACCGTCATGCCCGGCCACGTGGAGTCGTCGTAGGCCTTCATGATCTCTGGATTCACGGGGTCGAAGCTCTCGACGCCGATCTTCCCCAGCCGTGCGGTGTCCCAACACCGGCCGTCCTTGGTCACCAGCCAGGCAGATCCCCCCTCGTAGTCGACCCTGACGAGGTGCGACCCGGAGGAGCCTCGGGTGAGACAACCCGTCGGGGCCGCACCCAGCCTCGGAGAAACCTCACGCAGGTCGGCGACCATCGCCTCCAGATCGCCGCCCAGCGCGCGCTGCCCCGCCAAGGCCTCGCCCCGGTATGGGCTGTCATATCGGCACACCGTCACCGCGACGACGTCCCCCTCCGGCACGAGCCGGCCCGTCCCCGCTTTGACCGTCGACGGCAGCATCCGCGCCACCTGCTCCGCGTCCGCGCCCTGCGGAAGCTTCTGCGGGCACGCCGGCCGGTCGAGCTCCGTCGCAGGAGCGGTCGACGCCCCTCCGGTGCCGGCGATGGCCGCCCAGCCCAGGGGCACCGCGACGGTGACAGCAGCCGCGGCGGCCACGCCCACCAGGCGCTGTCGCCGACGGCGCTGCACGCGCGCCCGCACCCCGGCGAAGGCGACCGGCTCGTCGCGGTGGGAGGGCCCCCCTTCGCCCCATCGGCGCAGCCGCTCCTCCAGCTCGTGCTCGCTCATCGCGCGACCTCCTCGTCGTCGTGGGCCGGTCGTCCCTCGTCGTCGAGGAGCACGCGCAGCGCGGCCAGGCCCTTGGCCGACTGGCTCTTGACGGTGCCGGGCGCGATCCCGCACAGGGCCGCGACCTCGTCGACGGAGCGGTCCTCGACGTAGCGCAGCACGACGACCTGGCGCTGCCCGACCGGCAGGTGCTGCAGCGCGCGACCCAGCAGGTCCCGGTCGGCGACGGCTTCCTCGCCACCGGGCGAACCGGCGTCCGGGAGGACCTCGGTCGGCACCTCGCCGCGCCATCGGCGCTGCCACCACGACGCCTGCAGCCGCACCATCGTCGTGCGCACGTAGGCCTCGGGCGAGCGGTCGCGGATCTGCTCCCACTTCGGCCAGCACCGCGCCAACGCCGCCTGGACGAGGTCGTGGGCCAGGTGCTCGTCGCCGGTGAGACGACGCGCCGTGCGCAGCAGCGAGGGCGAGCTCGCCTCGACGAACTCGCGCAGACCCTCTGGCTCGCGCACGTCGGTCACCTCCTCCACGAGGTATACCGGTTGGGCCGACGGTTCGGTTGCCGCGGCCGCACCACCACATGCGTGGCGCGGCCCAGGTCAGGTCCACAGACCCCGCGATCGCAGGTTGTTGTCCACACGGCGTGTCAGTCTCGTGTGACGCACGTCATCGAACGTATGATCGAATCATGACAGCGACGCCGCTG